>NZ_DFRA01000009.1:29546-223102 GCF_002378465.1 Empedobacter sp. UBA3475
AAGCTTTTTTTAGTTTATTTTATTTAATTCGATGAATATATTCAATTACTTTATCGTTAAAAATTTGTGGTTGATCGACATTCACAACATGTCCACAATCTTCGATAACAATCAATTCTGAATGTTTGGTATGTGCTTTTATTAATTCCTGAATCGAAGGCAAAAACATATGATCTTCTGCTCCCATCACATATAAAGTCGGAATATTTAATTCAATTTTTCGAAACCATTTTAGCAATGGATTGACATCCGCAGTGAGTTTGAACCATTTCAAAAATTCTTTTTGATACAATTTCTTCGCCTCATTGATAAATAATAGCCTTGACTCTTTGTGCGTATTCTTTGGCATGATAGCGAAAGCAAAAATTCGATACAAGATTAAATAAGGCAACATATGTTTGAATGTATTTCCAACGTTAATCAAAAATTGACATTGAAAATTAATTTTCATAATTGCGCCTCCCATCACCATTGATTTGAATCGCTCCGAATAATCTTCTGCCAATTGTCGAATCACAATCGTTCCCAAAGACATCCCAACAAAATGTGTTTTATCGATATTTAAATGATCTAAAACATCAATCACATCTTTTGAAACTGATTTGAAAGTATAACGTTTTTCGAAAAGCGCTTTCAAGTTTTTCTTAGAACGTCCATGTCCTCTCAAGTCCATTAACAAAACATTGAAATGTTTGCGAAATTCACGCAATTGCTTGAACCAAATCGTAGAACTTCCTCCTGCTCCATGAACAAAAGTCACCCATTCTGTGCTCGTTGGATGATTATATGTAGTGTATGCTAACAATTTTCTAAATAAGTTTTTGCAAAATTAAACTAAAAACTATGCCAAGCATAATAATTTCTAGGTTTTAAGAAATTTTTAATCTTCATCGTCGTCGTCATCTGTAAAAGAACTAGTCTTTTTCAAGTAAAAAACATCGTTCATCACTTCAGCTTTCACGTAATTTAGATTTTCTTGCTCTTTCATTCGATCTGTAAATAACGTTCCTGTTAAATGATCGTATTCGTGCTGAAAAATAACCGCTGTAAAACCTTCAACTGTTTCATCATGAAAATTTCCATCCAAATCATAATATGCCAATCGAAGAACCAAGCTTCTATACACTTTTCCGAAAATATCAGGAATAGACAAACAACCTTCGCGACCGTGACGAACAATGTCCGAATACCACGTGATTTTTGGATTGATAATAAACTCAAAAGGTTCGCCTTCTTTGTCAAAACGTTGCACCCAAACCGCGTTGCGATTAATTCCAATTTGTGGAGCTGCAATACCAACACCTTTACTTGCCTCGTCTTGAACCGTTGCATACATACGATCGGCCAATAATTTGATTAATGGATCTTTTGGATCAATATCAATAGAAGTTGATTTTAAGATTTTTGTATCTGCATCCGAAGTTGTTAATAAAACACGAAAAGGATCATAGGATTTCTTTTCTTTTATTAATGTTAATTCTGCCTTTGCTAATGGCGTATAAACAATGTTTTTCATATTTTTTGATTGAGCAAATAATGCAGAAGAACAAATCAATAAACTATAGGTTAATGTTTTTATCATTTTTTAAGTATCAATTTGTCTAAAGAATATTTTCCTGCGCCTGATAAAAATATAACTAAATAATTGATTAAGTAGAATAATCCCAATTCTTTTTTACCAAAATCATGATCTGCATGCACGATAAATACAGCAACTAACATTGTAATGATTAGTGGAATTACCGCCAAACGAGTAAATAATCCGACCAAAACTAAAAAAGCACAAAGTATTTCCGCAAAAACAGTTAAACCTAAAGAAATTTCTGGTCCAAGTCCAATTGGATCTCCAAATTCGAAATTTCCATTGATTAATTTTTGCAATTTTCCGAATCCGTGTGTAAACATAAATCCACCAGCAGCTAAACGTACTAATAACAATGATAAATCGATAAATGCTGGTTGATTTCCTAAAAGTTTAAATTTTGTGCTCATTTTTTTATTTTTTTTTCAAATATAAGTTCTAGTTTTTACGTTCACCTTTAAATAGATCAAGGAATTTACATTTTTGAATTAATTTTGGTTAATCTTTCTATTCAAGAAAAAAAAAAATACAACATATGTTAAAAAACATTGCTTTAATTACCATATTATTTTCAGGTTTTGCATTTGCTCAAAAATCTGAATTACAACAAAATGATGTTTTAGGAAATCCAACTTTTATCGAAGAATCGATGCAAAAAGCACGTATTCGCATGAAGTTTATTGAAGGTTATGAAACGGAATATTACACAAAATCAACGTATAATAAAGATGGTAATCCGACAAAACGTGATTATTTTGATGAAGCTGGAAATAAAACTTTTGCTGAAATATTTAATTATAATGAATCGAATAAATTGATTTCGAGAGAAATGAAAAACAATGACGAAAGTTTAGTTTTCAATTTTGATTACGAATATACAACAGAGGGTTACATTGTCACCAAGAGCGAAAATGATGTCAATGTTTCTAAAACGGAATATAAATTAGATCAAAATCAGAATATAACTTACGAAAGAGAAACTAATTTATTGGAAGATTCGGATGTTTTTATCAACAAAACGTTTGAATATCAAAATGGATTTTTAGTCAAAACATTGGTAAAATATAACCAAGGAACTTATACGTTGAATTATAAAAACGACGCGAAAGGCAATCCAATAGAGGAAACTTATGTGGACAAAGACAATAATCAAGTCAATAAATATGTGCGAAAATTTGATGAAAACAATAATATTATCGAAGAAACGGTGATTGATGAAACAGGAAAAGTAAAGAATATATCAACGATTAAATATCAATACGATAATCACAAAAATTGGGTCAAACGAACGCAATTTGTAAAAGATATTGATCAACCAATTTCAAATACGACAAGGACAATACGTTACTAAAATTCAAGAGCCAAAACTAATTTGGCTCTTTTTTATTTGATTATTTAACTAAATATTTTTAAATTTATTCTAATCAATTATTTAACTTCATCTATTATGATCAATAATGTGCAAGAATTTAATCGACTTTTTCAGTTATACCAAAAAGATAATCGTTTCAATTTGTACATAAATGATTATCCTAAAAACGAATTTTTATTTCAATTTTATTCAGATGAGATTGAAGATTTAAACTTAGAATATGTTGATATTACTTCAAATTCTATCAAAAAAATTCATGATTATCGTGCAAAATTAAGCGATTTTTTTCAACCCGAAGAACTTCCAGCATTAGAGATTAAATCAATTTCAGGTTATTTTAGTCATTTTGATTTTTATTTTATGACCAATGAAAAAACCTTTGTATTTAATTATATTAATCGCGATTTTTTATCTCAACTAATTGATATTCTTCTTTCTGAATTAGATTGTAATTTTATCAGCCGATTAAAAACTGAACTTTTAATCAATTTGGAGTACGATTAAATTTTTTGTTAAACTTTTTCAGCGATATTTATTCGTTTTGAAAAGATTAATTAAGATTTATTTTTTGCGAAAACTGATCCAAAATATAATGTTTTACCTTTAATTATTATTTTGATGTAAAAGAGAATTTATACCAAGAATTGTGGAAGTCTTATTTTAATTGGACAACAATTGAAACAAGGAAAAATTCGATGTTACTAATCCAAATGATGCCAAAACGCTTTTGGAAACACTTGACAGAGTATAAAATATCAATATTCAGAAAAATATACCTATCAATATAATTATGAGTAAAACTTATTTATCTCCATTTATCCATCTCGAAACGGACTGAGAAAATGTTAGAATATAATTCTAAACCGCTGTCTCCAAAGTTTGTCAAAGCATAATCAATCGAGATTCCTTTGTATTTGAAACCTACCCCAACATTTGGCTGAATTTGAGTTTTATCTTTTCCATCAAATTGCGAAATCTTCTGTAAATTGTTCAATCCTCCACGTACAAAAACCATGTCATCATAACCTAATTCAAGACCAACTTGTGGCGAAATCGAAAATCCTTTTCCAGAAATTGCGGCATTCGTTTGTTGAAATTCGATATTCATATCAACCTCTCCCAATAACGAAACTCGTTCATTAAAATCAAAACGTTTTCCAACTCCAAATTGCAATTTAGGCATTGTTAATTCGATATTCTCTCCAGGTAAATCATTCAAAATTGTTGGCTCACCTTCATTATTTGGTTCGTCAATCGTGATTTCTTTTACCTTTTGTTTATTGATACTCCACGCATTGAAAGTTGTTGTAATATCTCGTGCCATCAAACCAAAATACATTTTATTATCGGTACGATATTGCAAACCAAGATCTAAACCGAAACCAAATCCTTGCGCAAATTTCCCAATATGTCGATAAACGATTTTAGCATTTGCACCAAACTGAATATCTTTATTATTAAAGACATTTCCCGCATAAGACATTGTTAAAGCATAGTCTGCTGTAGAAAATTTAGAGATTTTATCGTAATTAATATTTCCTTGATTATCAATCAATTCTGTTGTATTCAAAATATTATCAACACCAAAACGTGTAAACGAAAATGCAATCGTAGAATTACTTTCTCTCAACGGAATTGCAACCGCCGCATAATCAAATTTTGCAATCGACTGAAAATATTCAGCATGCATTGCTGCAGCTTCCCAATCATAGGTAATTTCCGTTAATCCAGCAGGATTCCAATAAGCCGCATTTGCATTTCCAATATTCGCCACAACCGCATTACCCATTGCAAACGAGCGCGCATCTGCACCAATATTCAAAAACTCGTTCGAATATTTGCGTGTGGTTTGAGAAAAAGCAAATTGACTTGCCAGAACAGATAATATAAGGAATGTCTTTTTCAAAATTGATGAATTACGAATATAAAAACTCAAAAATAGTGGTTTTATTGTGTTTAAAAAGGATTCAGATTAATTTTTGTTTGTATTTTTGCGATGAAAAATTCATTTATGAAATTATTTACAATTCCAAATTTTCTAACACTACTTAATCTTTCATGTGGTGTATTATCAGCCATTTTCATGATTTCGAGCAATGCTCAAATCACAACTACCACAGTTACAATTGTGATGGTTTTGATGTTGATTTCATTAGTTGCTGATTTTTTGGACGGAATGGTTGCACGACTAATGAATATTGGTAGCCCGATTGGAAAAGAATTGGATTCTTTGGCAGATTGTATTTCGTTTGGTGTTGTACCAGGATTGATGTTATTTTCGATGTTTAATCATTTTTCAACTGATTTTATTTATGAAAATGAGAATTTAAAAATTGCTGCAATTTCATTATTTGCTTTTTTAGTTCCTGCTTTTTCGGCGTTACGATTAGCAAAATTTAATTTAGATGAAGATCAAGCAACGTATTTCAAAGGTTTGGCAACACCATCAAATACCTTATTTATTTTCTCATTATTTTCTATCTATTACAATAATGGACAAATTATAAATCCATCTCTTGATCCGTATTTATTAATTGCCGTTTCTATTGTATTTAGTGTTTTATTAATTGTCGATTTACCATTATTTGCCTTAAAATTTAAAGGATTGAGTTGGGCAGAAAATTATTATAAATATATTTTCTTAATCATTACATTAGGTTTAGTGGCTTGGTTGCAAGTTGCTGCAATTCCGCTAATCATCTTATTGTACATCCTTATCTCAATCATTTTTAGAAAAGAAATTACAAAATGAAATTAACTAAAAATATCTGTTTCTTTGATTTAGAAACAACTGGAACTAATGTTTCAAAAGACCGTATTGTTGAAATCTCTATCGTGAAAGCTTTGACAGACGGTTCAAAAGAAGTAAAAACTTGGAAAGTTAATCCTGGAATTCCAATTCCACCAGAAACAACTTTAATCCACGGAATTTCTGACGAAGATGTTGCCGATGCGCCTTCTTTCAAAGAACTTGCCCCTGCGATTATGGAAATGATTAAAGATTCTGATTTGGCAGGATATAATTCAAATCGTTTTGATATTCCACTTTTAGCAGAAGAATTATTACGTAATGGTTTTGATTTTGATTTATCAAAACATCGTCCAATTGATGTGCAAGTGATTTATCATAAAATGGAACCTCGCAATTTAAGCGCTGCTTATAAGTATTATTGCGATAAAGATTTGATTGATGCACATTCTGCGGAAGCTGATACAATTGCGACTTACGAAGTTTTGATGGCGCAAATCGAGAAATATGACGAGCTTGAAAATGACAATAAATTTTTGAGCGAATTTTCTTCTCAACGCAAAACGGCTGATTTAGCTGGATTTATTCAGTACAATGATAAAGACCAAGAAATTATTTCGTTTGGCAAGTATAAAGGACAAGTTGTGACGGATATCTTTGCGAAAGATCCAGGTTATTATGCGTGGATTCAGAATGCCGATTTTCCTTTATATACAAAGAAAGTTTTTACTCGAATCAAATTACAAAACGGTTTTTAAGCGATGAAAATTATTTGTGTCGGACGAAATTACGTCGAACATGCAAAAGAATTAGATAATCCAATTCCAGAATCGCCTATGTTTTTTATGAAACCAGATTCGGCCATTTTAAGAAAGGGTTTTCCTTTTGTTATTCCAAGTTTTACGAAAGAAGTTCATTTTGAAACGGAAATTGTAATTAAAATTGATCGAGTTGGAAAAATGATTCAACCTCAATTTGCAGATCGTTATTTTTCAGAAATCGGTTTAGGAATTGATTTTACAGCGCGCGATGTACAACAAGAATTGAAAGAAAAGCGTTTTCCTTGGGAAATTGCGAAAGCTTTTGATGGTTCTGCATTTGCTTCTGATTTTCATCCAAAAGAAAATTTTGATTTAGAAAATCTTACATTCAAATTAGATCGAAATGGAGAAAATGTACAAACAGGAAATTCAAAAGATATGATTTTTCATATCAATACCTTAATTGCTGAATGTTCTAAATATTTTACCTTGAAAAAAGGTGATTTAATTTTTACTGGTACACCAGCGGGAGTTTCTAAAATCAATTCAAAAGATACCTTAGAAGGTTATTTGAATGATGAAAAAGTATTCGAAATAAAAGTGTTGTAATTCATACAATTATATAAACAACAATTTAAAAGAGCGAAATTTCGCTCTTTTATTATTTATACCACTACCTTTAATCAGAAATAAAATTAAGAATGGAAGACTATCTAAAAATAGAAGAAAAACTACAAAATGATTTTAATATATTGAAATCTAAAAAGAATAAAATCAGCAATATCAGACTTGTTGCATTTATTATTTCAATTGTATTATTCTTGCTTTATGTTACGTCGAGCAACAATTTGTATTTGATTATTTCTTCTATTTTATTTATTGTTTTCATCGTTTTAGTAGTTAAAACTTCTAAAATTTCTTCGCAACTCAATTATTCAATTCAAGCATTAGAAATTATTAATCAAATAAAAACGGATGATTCTATCGATCAATTTGTTGAAGATAATTCTCAATTCAATAATGTTTACAACAAAGATTTAGATATTTTGGAAGGAAATTCAATCTTCAATCGAATCAATAAAACGCAAACTCGAATTGGAAATTTACAGTTGAAACATTTTTTATCGAATTTGATTTTAGACAAATCAGAAATTATTGATAGACAAAATGCATTTACAGAATTGGCTGAAAAAAGAAATTGGATTGTGACATTTTTGACATTTACAAAGCGATTAAACATGAATCAATTTTCAATTTTTGTGTTCGAAAATCGTGTATTCAATACTGATTCAATAAAATTATTTCCACTCATCTTTTCTGTTCTGAATATTTTGTGTTTTATCGCTTTAGCAATTATTGGTTTTCCGAAAGAAATTGTTTTTTATTGGATTTTAGGTGCAGTCATTGTTTCGAATGCAATTTACATATTTTATAAGCAACAACTAAGACGAATTGTGGCTTATACGACAATGAAAGCAGATGAATTGGATAATTTATATGAAGTTTTTCGACATATAGAAAATGAAAATTTTGAATCAAAACTAAATGTAGAAATTCAAAATACATTTGTAAATCCTTTCAAATCATCGGATTTAATCAAGACAATTTCTTCAACAAAAGAAACTTTAGATGCAGCAAATTTCCCGATTGTCGGATTTGTGTTGAATACATTTTTCTTGTGGCGTTTACATTATTCGATCAAATTTGAAAATGAAATTCAAAAAACGGTTCATCAAATCAAACCTTGGTTAGATGAATTGGCTAAATTAGAGGCTTTTGTGTCGTTTGCTTTGTTTAATGATAAATACAAAATGTTTACGTATCCAGAAATTGTTGAAGAACCTTATGAATTAAAAATTACGAATGGTTTTCATCCTTTATTAGATGAAAAAACAGTTATAAAAAATGATTTTGAAACAAATCGTCCAAACAATATTGCGATTATTACAGGGGCAAATATGGCTGGAAAAAGTACATTTTTAAGAACAGTTGGAACAAATTTGGTTTTAGCGATGAACGGCGCAAAAGTGAGTGCAGAAAAAATGTCGTTTTACCCAATGGATTTATTTACAAGTATCAGAACGGTTGATAATTTGTCTTCTGGCGATTCTTATTTCAAAAATGAAATTAATAAATTGAAAATTTTGATTGAACGTTTAGAAAATGATCAACCACAAATCATCATTTTAGATGAGATTTTAAAAGGAACAAATTCAGAAGATAAACTAATTGGTTCACAAAAATTTTTAGAAAAATTGATTAAATCTCCCACAAAATTGATTGGTTTTATCGCTACTCACGATTTAGAATTAACGAAAATGGAAGGTGAAAACCGGGATCATATTATTAATTATTGTTTCGAATTAAAAAACGTGGACAACAATTATTATTCAGATTATAAATTAAGAAAAGGCACAACCAAAATGATGAATGCCATTTTCTTAATGAAACAATTTAAGATTATTGATTAATCTTAAATTGTTAATTCAAATTCTTTAATAAAATTTGCATCAATCGCATTAAAATCATCTACAATACAATTTGCTTTTGAAATATCTTGTTGTTTCGAATTTGCACTTTTGTAACCTAAACAATACAAATTCGCACGGGAAGCCGCTTCCACTCCGTTTTTACTATCTTCGATAACTATACATTCAGCATGTTTAGATTTAGCCAAATCAGCTGCATGTAGAAAAATAGCAGGATCTGGTTTTGACTTCGGAAAGTTTTCGCCAGAAATTTTATGTGTAAAATATTGATTCAACTCAAAACGATTAAAAACTCGATCAATTGTCGATTTTGAAGCCGAGGACGCCAAAATCAGTTCGATTCCATTATTGTATAAATCTTTAATCAACTTCTCTACACCGTCAATCAAATATAAATCTGGTTTTGTGTCAAAAGCTTCATTAAAGATGGTACGTTTTCTCAAAACCAAATCGTTCACTTCTTCTTTCAAATCGAATTTATCTTTCAGAATTTGATAAACATTCTTTGTCGATTGTCCTGTAAATGTAGCAAATAATTCTTCCGTAACTGGAATATTCAGTTCTTTATAATGTTCGAAATAAGCATATTTATGTACTGGTTCTGTATCGACGATTACGCCGTCCATATCGAAAATTACAGTTTTAATCATTATTGTTTTGTTTCTACAAAATTAACTTTTTTAAGAGAATAATGTAAAAGTTTAAACTTTAGAATGATTTTAAATTAACCAAATATCTTACTCATACAAAGCAATATATATAATTATTATTCGATTAAAAATGTTAAAACTTAACATTAAGATAACATTTGCACGCTTTTTGTAAAATAGATGGTATAACAAAGTTAAAAACTGAAAATTTAATATAAATGAAAAAAGTATTATTAGTTGCTGTAATGGCATTAGGAATTTCTCAAGTAAATGCTCAAAACTATAAAAATGCTTTAGGTGTTGTTGTAGATTTAGGAGATGGAGAAACATTAGTAGGTCCACAATTCAAACACTCTTTTGATGGTAAAAACGCTGGTAATGTACAGGTGATGTTTGGAGATCATGTTACTGTTTTAGGTGCAGATTATACATATAATCAACCGTTTTCTGGTACAAACGGATTAGGATGGTATGTAGGGGTTGGACCTCAATTAAAATTTGTAGATAAAGGATATTATGAAGATAAAACAATATTTGGTATTCGTCCACAAGCAGGTTTAGAATACAAAATTCCATCTGCTCCTTTGGCTTTACATTTTGATTGGAAGCCTGATTGGAGATTATCAAATGATTCAGATTTTGAAGCTGGTCGTTTTTCTTTAGGATTTAAATATACATTTAACTAATCTAAAGTTAGAAATAATATGAGCCACTCGTTTTGAGTGGCTTTTTTTTATAAGTAAAATCATAAAACATTGGCTTAAATTAATTTTATTCCTATAAATTAATCGCTATTTTTGAAAGATTTTGGATTTTATCTAAGACCAATTATAGATTAACACTATTATTTGATTATTCAAGATATAATTCCGAATTTTAACTTAGTATTAGATTTAATAACATTTATAGAAGATGAAACAATTAATTGGGACAGGAGTTGCTTTGGTTACGCCTTTTCAACAAGATGGTACCGTAGATTATGCTGCATTAGAAAATTTAGTAAACTATAGTATCGATGGCGGTGTTGAGTATTTAGTTATTTTGGGAACTACTGCAGAAGCAGCAACACTTACAAAGGATGAAAAGAAACAGGTAATTGAAACAATAAAGAAGGCGAATGCTAATCGTGTTCCGATGGTTTTGGGTATTGGAGGTAACAATACGGCAGAAGTTATTAATGAATATCAAGAAACAGATTTGAGTGATTATATCGCAGTTCTTACAGTTTCTCCTTATTATAATAAACCAAATCAAGAAGGAATTTACCAACATTATAAAGCGATTGCAGAAAGTACAGATGCTAACATCATTTTGTATAATGTTCCTGGTAGAACGGGTTCTAATATCTCAGCAGATACAACAATTCGTTTGGCAAATGAATTCAAAAATATTGTTGCGATTAAAGAAGCTTCACCAGATTTCTTACAATCAACAGATATTATTCGTAAAAACACACGCGAAGATTTCAATATTATTTCTGGTGATGATGAATTCGCAGTTCCAATGACTTTAGCTGGAGGTTCTGGTGTTATTTCTGTTATTGGACAAGGTGTTCCAACTGTTTTTACAGATATGATTCGCAAAGCAATCAACAAAGAAGTTGTTGCTGCTTACGAAGGTCATTACAAAGTTGTAGAGATTACACGTGCTATCTTCGAGGAAGGAAATCCTTGCGGAATAAAAGCTGTTTTAGATAACAAAGGCATTTGTAAACCATTTACAAGATTACCTTTAGTTCCAGCATCAGCTAACTTGACAACAAAAATTAACCAATTATTATCAAACATCTAAAAAAATAAAGCTATGATAAAAGATACAATATTAGACGCATTAAACAAACAAATAAAATTAGAAGGAGATTCTTCTCAATTATATTTAGCTATGGCTTCTTGGGCAGAAGTGAAAGGTTTGGAAGGAACTGCAAATTTCTTGTACTCGCATGCAGACGAAGAACGTATGCATATGTTAAAATTAATTAAATTTATTAACGAAAGAGGCGGAAAAGCGTTTGTTCCACAAATTGAAGAACCAAAACAAGATTTCACAACATTGAAAGAAGTTTTTACTGCAATTTTAAACCACGAATGCTTTGTTTCTGAATCAATTAACGACATTGTAGGCTTAACATTAGAAGAAAGAGACTATTCAACTCACAATTTCTTGCAATGGTATGTTTCTGAGCAAATTGAGGAAGAAAAATTAGCCAGAAATATCTTAGATAAGTTAGAAATGATTGGATCTGACAAAGGAGGTTTATATCTATTTGATCGTGATATAGTTACATTAAGTACAGACACAACAGCGGAATAAATCAAAACTTTGAGATTTTATTAAGAGGATAAGAAAAAAATATTTTATACTTTAGTCCTCAAATTTTATTAAATTTGCAGAATGTTTAAAAAACTAAGCTTAGTAGTTTTAATTGGCGCTTCTTTAGTGTCTTGTAACAAGACCTATAACAAAGCGATGAAAAGTACGGATAAAGACGAAATCTTTACATTGGCTACACAATTGTATCAAGATGGTAAATATGATTTGGCAAACGAATTGTATGAAAAAATTTCTACATCATTTGTAGGAACAGAAAAATCTGCGGACATTGCCTATAATATGGCACAAGGTAACTTTAACGAAAAAAGTTTCCGTTTAGCAGGACATCAATTCAAAAGCTTTGCAGGAGCTTATCCTATGGATAGCCGTGCAGAAGAAGCTTTATTCAAATCGGCATTTTCTTATTACAAAGATTCGCCAAAATATGACTTGGATCAAACAAGTACGTACACAGCAATCAGTGAGTTACAAGGATTTATCAATTCGTATCCAGAATCAGCACACGTTGCAGAAGCGAATAATTATATTACAGAACTTAGACAAAAATTAGAATTAAAGTCTTTCGAAATTTCTAAAGTTTATTACAAAACAATGAAATATAAGGCTGCTGGAGTTTCTTTTGACAATATGGTTGATGAATATCCAGATTCTAAATTTCGTGAAGAAGCAATGATGTATTCATTACGTTCTAAAACAGAATTGGCGTTAAATTTCTCTCGTATCGAGAACAAAGATTTACGTTTACAAGATGCCAGAACGCAATATCTTTTGTTAACAAGATATTATCCGCAAACAAAATTTAAAGCAGAAGCTGATAAATTGATGGAGAAAATCGACAAAGATATGGTTGAGACTAAAAAACAATTAGCTGATATAGAAGTAGCTAAAAAGAAATTTGAAGCTGATCAAGCTGAATTAAGCAAAGAGCAAAATAATAAATAATAGTAAAATATATAAAATTCTTTCATTATGAATTTCAAGGATATCGGTGCAGCACCAACAACACAAACTTATGATCGTAATAAAATCGATGAGAAAACAGGAAACTTATACGAATCGATTGTAATTATGGGTAAAAGAGCAGAACAAATTAACCAAGAAATGAAAACTGAATTAATTCAGAAATTGGATGAGTTTGCTGCACATACAGATTCTTTAGAAGAAGTTTTTGAAAACAGAGAGCAAATCGAAGTTTCAAAATTCTACGAAAGATTACCAAAACCGACTTCTATTGCGGTTAAGGAATGGTTAGACAATGACGTATATTACAGAAATCCAAATGAGGATAAATAATGTCTGTTTTACATAGTAAAAAAATTCTTTTGGCAGTTTCTGCCGGAATAGCGGCCTACAAAGCCGCTTTTCTTGTTAGAGGGCTTATCAAAAAAGGAGCAGATGTCAAAGTTATTATGACACCAGAAGCTCAAAACTTCGTTACCCCACTTACACTTTCCACGCTTTCCAAACATCCAGTTGAATGGGAGTTTTTTGGCGATAAAGGTGATTGGAATAATCATGTAGAATATGCACTTTGGGCAGATTATATGATTATTGCACCTTGTACAGCAAATACACTTTCTCATATGGCAGATGGAACGTGTGATAATTTGGTTTTAGCTACTTATCTTTCGGCTAAATGTCCTGTATATTTTGCTCCAGCAATGGATTTGGATATGTACAAACATCCATCAACTTTAGAAAATATTGCTAAATTAGAATCTTTCGGAAATATTTGTATTCCTGCCGAAGCTGGTGAATTAGCAAGTGGATTAATTGGAGAAGGTAGAATGGCTGAACCTGAAAACATTATTGCGTTTTTGGAAAGTACAATCGAAGCTACTCTCCCACTTCACGGAAAAAAAGTAGTAGTTTCTGCTGGTCCTACATACGAAAACTTAGATCCTGTTCGTTTTATAGGTAATTATTCTTCGGGAAAAATGGGATTCGAGATTGCAAAAGCTGCTGCTAATTTGGGTGCAAAAGTTACCTTGGTTAGTGGTCCAAGTCACGAATCTGTTACAGGTTTTCCTATCGATCGAATAAATGTTGTTTCTGCTCGTGATATGTACGAAGCGATGTACGCTAATTTTGCTGATGCTGATGCTGTGGTAATGTCAGCGGCTGTTGCAGATTATCGTCCAAAAAAAATGGCTGAGCATAAAATTAAGAAAGAAAACGATGATAATTTAATTATCGAATTGGTGAAAAATCCTGATATTCTAAAATCGTTAGGCGAAATCAAAACACATCAATTATTGGTTGGTTTTGCATTAGAGACGAATAACGAAGAAGAATATGCAAAGAAAAAATTAGCCAAAAAGAATCTTGATTTTATTGTTCTTAATTCGATGCAAGATAAAGAAGCTGGTTTTCAGAAGAATACAAACAAAATTACAATTATTGATAAAGATTTATCGATGCAACAATTTGATGCAAAATCAAAAACAGATGTTGCAAAAGATATTTTGAATGTCATTTTAAATAAGTTATAAAATTTATTATGAAGAAATTAGCCTCAATTTTCTTTTCGTCGTGTTTAGCTATTTCGGCTTTCTCGCAAAATATTATTGCAGATGTAAAAGTCGATTATTCTCAGGTTCAGGGATCTAATACACAGGTTTATCAAACTTTAGAAAGATCATTAAAAACGTTTATTAATTCAACAAAATGGACAAATGATCGTTTAAAAACATACGAAAGAATTGAAGCTAGTTTCGTCATCAATGTAACGGAACGTGAGGGAAACAGAATGAAAGGTACTATTTTGGTACAATCTCGTCGTCCTGTTTTTAACTCAACGTACTATACGCCTGTTCTTAATTTATCTGACGATAATTTTACGTTTCAATACCAAGAATCTGAAGAGTTAATTTTCAATGATCGTAAATTCAGTGGAAAAAATTTGACAGATGTAATGACGTATTACATTTATTTGGTTTTGGGATATGATGCAGATACGTTTGCGAAAGAAGGAGGAACAGAGTATTTCAAAATGGCGAAAAAAATTGCAGATTTCGGTCAAGCAAATAATAATTTCTCTGGTTGGAGCGAATTAGATGGAATAAAATCGCGTTCTGCGTTAATTAACAATATTCTAAAATCGGATAATTCTACACTTAGAAATATCATCTATCAATATCATAGAAACGGCTTAGACATTATGTCTGAGAACGAAGTTCGTGGGAAAAATGCGATTGGAAATACATTATTGCAATTAGAATTTTACCAAAGAGGAAATTATTCTCAATTTTATCCGCTAGAACTTTTCCTAACAGCAAAAAATAGCGAAATTAGTCAAGTATTTTCAGGCGGACAGGTTTCTACGGTGAATATCGAGAAACTGAAAGGAATTTTAAATTCAATCGCGCCAAAATACAATGACAATTATTGGAATAAATTGAAAAAGTAAATGTTAAAAACTCTTCGCGTTAATAATTTTGCCATTATCGATCAATTGGAGATTGATTTTCATCAGGGTATGACTACTATTACTGGTGAAACTGGTGCTGGAAAATCGATTTTGTTAGGTGCTTTAAAATTAGTTTTAGGCGAACGTGCCGATTTAAAAGCCTTGAAAAATATTGATGAAAAATGTATTATTGAAGCTGTTTTTGAGATTAAAAATCTTGAATTGAATGATTTTTTCGAAGAAAATGATTTGGATTATGAAGACGAATCTATTCTGAGAAGAGAATTATTACCTTCTGGGAAATCGCGTGCTTTTATCAATGATACGCCTGTTAAAGTCTCTATTTTACAAGAATTATCAGAATTATTGATTGATATTCATTCTCAATTTAATACACCTAAAATTTTTGAAGCTGATTTTCAACTTTCGATGTTGGATATTTATGGAGAAAATAAAGACTTGTTGAAAGAATATAAGAAGGATTTTAACCATTATATTTCAACAAAGAAAAAGATAAAAGACGCTCAAAATTCATTAGAAAATCAATCACAAGATTTAGAGTATAAATTGCATTTGTGGGAAGAATTGAACAATGCTTCGATAAAAAATGAAGAATTAGAGGAATTGGAAATCGAAATAAAATCTTTGTCAAACGTAGAAGAAATTATTTCGACTTTGAATGAAACTTACCAATTTTTGGAACATCCAGAGATGGGAATCATTTCTCAATTGAATGAAGCAAGCAATAAATTGAATAAAATTTCGGATTATAATTCGCAATACAATTCTATTTACGAACGATTAATTTCTTCTAAAATAGAATTGCAAGATATTTCTGGTGAAATGAGTAGTTTGATAGATTCGACTGAAATTAATCCTGAAAGATTACAAGAAATTACAGATCGTTACGATTTGATTCATAAATTATTGCGTAAACATAATGTGATTTCTGTTGAAGAATTAATTGCAAAACGTGACGAATTAGAAAGTCAAACTTCTGGTTTTGATAATTTGAGTGATTTAATTATTCACTTAAATAAAGAATTGAATTCAATTTCAGAAAAACTTGAAAAACAAGTAATTAAAATTAGAAAAAATAGAATTTCTTCTATCGAAATTATCCGAAAAAATATCTTGAATACGTTGTCACAATTGGGAATGGAAAATTCTCAATTAACCATTCAATTAAACGAAACAACAGATTTTACAGCAACTGGAAAAGATGAAGTTTTGTTTCTATTCTCAGCAAACAAAGGAATGGAACCGCGTATTTTTGAAAAATCTGTTTCTGGTGGAGAACGGTCTCGATTGATGTTAGCGATTAAAAAATTATTGGCAACTCATCAACATTTACCAACGTTGATTTTAGATGAAATAGATACAGGAATTTCTGGAAAAGTTGCAAATGAAACAGGAAAAGTAATGCAAACAATGGCAGAAAATATGCAGCTTTTAGTGATTACGCATTTGCCACAAGTCGCTTCAAAAGGAAATTATCAGCTAAAAGTTTACAAAGAAGTCGTAAACGAAACAACGCAAACAAACGTTATTGAATTATCTCAACAACAACGTTTAGAAGAAATTGCACAAATGATTTCTGGTTCAGAATTGACAGATGCAGCAATCAATCAAGCAAAAGAATTAATGAATTTGAATTAAAATTCTTAAATTATATAAAATCAAAAAAGCTCGAGAAAATTCTCGAGCTTTTGTTTTATATGATTCCGAAATTATTTTGTTAATCTTTCTAACGAATATTCAATCATTGCATCAACAGCTTTGTAAGAATCGGCACTAAATTCACCTAAAATTCTATTTGCAACAATTGCATTTATCGACAATGCTTCATGTCCCATCATCGCTGATAATCCATAAATTGCAGAAGTTTCCATCTCGAAATTAGAGATTCTTAAACCTTCGTAATTAAAAGTTGTTAAACGCTCATTAATATCGGCTGGATTTGGTTGTAATCTCAAATAACGTCCCTGAGGTCCGTAAAAACCACAAGCTGTAGCCGTTACTCCTTGAATTGTTTTTTCAGAAGCTAATTTATCTAATAACAAATCAGATCCTTTTACTAAATATGGACGCGCTTTATTCGGCGACCAATCAACATGTTTGATAAAAGCATCTTCTACCTCTTTATTCATTATCGCTTCGCTCCCAACATAATAATGCAAAAGTCCATCTAAACCTAAACCGTGAGAACCAATAACGAAACTATCAACAGGAATATCCGCTTGCAAAGCTCCAGAAGTTCCCATACGAACAAATGATAATTTTCTGAAATCTTTTTTGATCTCACCAGTTTCCAAATCGATGTTAGCCAAAGCGTCTAACTCAGATAAAACAATATCAATATTATCCGTTCCCATACCAGTCGAAATAACTGTTAAACGTTTACCATTCAACGTTCCTGTATGCGTCACAATTTCTCTTTTGCTTGCTGTCTGCTCGATTGTATCAAAATGTCTTGAAACTTTTTCGACACGATTTGGATCACCAACAGTTATAATAGTATCTGCTAAATGCTCTGGTCTTATATTACAATGGTAAACACTTCCGTCTGCATTTAAAACTAATTCTGATGCTGCTTTACTCATGATTTTATAATTAAAAATAAGAGAACAATATACAATTTTTATCAGTAATAATTGTAAAGAAATTATTAACCACCTACTCTTTTCACTTTAAATCCTTTATCTTTCAGGAAAGCCATAATCTTATCGCGATAATCTCCTTGAATGATGATTTGTTCGTCTTTAAAACTACCTCCAACACCCAAAAATTGCTTAATTTCTTTTGCTAAAAGTTTGAAATCTTCTGTTTCTCCTTCGTAACCTTCTATAATTGTATTTATTTTCCCTTTTCGTTTCTCAAACTTACAAATCAATGGTTCTTTCTGAATCCATAACTCATGTTGTTCTTCATTTGATACTTCTTCTGGCTCAGGTATATGATCAGGAAAAAGATTTTTTAATTGATCTTGTAAATCCATAGTATTTGATGTAATCTTTGTAATAAATGGCGTTTTAAATTGGAATTCGTCCATTTGTACCATTATAATTACAAAGATAAAATTTTTATTGCAGTTGTTTTATAAACCAATTTGGAACTTTATCCGAAACTATTTCAAGTTCATTTCTCTTAACTTGTGCAAATAATCTCATTTCTTGAGTTGAATTATCAAAAATATAGCCTTTATCTACAATTTTTAAAGCTGGAAATAAATTCATTAAAGTAGAATGATATCGTTTAATCACCTTTTCATCTGGTACAGCGTGACCACCTTTTTCTACTCTATTTTCAATTCGAGAAATATTAATCAAAGGATCTTCAATACAGACAAAATACATATATGTTTTGAAACCACGATTTTTAGCATCCACTATTTCATCAATTTTAGAAGGATGACTCATTACCGTTTCAAATGAATAAGATTTACCTTTAATCAATAAGTGTTTTCGAATAAATGAAGTAATAAAAGACGCTTCGTAACTATGTGTAGATTTAGATTTATCAACCAAAACATTATTTCGAAACTGCACATCAATTGCTTTTCCTTCGTTATTTGCTTTTTCGAATAATGAAACTGAAGCAGGTTCAGTTTTAAAATCTTCAAAATCTTTTTCGGTAAGTTTTAGTTCATATCGATCCAAATCAATAAAACCTTTTAAAGAAATTTCTTTCTCAATCAAATCTGAATTAATAAAATATCCAGCATTAAATTTTGATGAGATTGAATCGAATAAAGTAGACTTTCCAGATCCATTTGGACCAGCAAAAACGCGTAAACGTTTTATTTTAGACATAATTTAGCTCCTTTTTTCAATTCAGCTGGAACTTTTATTCGATCTATTGTTTTAATCACCTTAATTTCTCCATTAGGTTTTCTCTCGATGATTCGATTTCCTTGAACATATTGAACTGATAAATCTAATGCTTCTGAAACTCTAATTGCAGCTTGCGATGCAGATTTAGCTAAACGATTTAACGCTCCTGCTTCTTCTAATTTTAGTATATCTGATTCTTTGTTCATAATAATAGAAATTAAATTAACAATAATTATTCATCAATAAATGTACGCAAATTTAGTGAAACCATTGTAATAATAAAAGCTTGACTTCATTCAAAAGCCTAATCTTTTGAATCTAAATTATATAATTTTTATTAATAGTTATTTGATTAATTTATTCCTAACAGATTAACAATAATCGATATTCATCTTTATTTTCTTTCGGCGCGCGATGTACACAAGGCAAAACTTTTTGTTCTGGATGATCAACTGCCAATCGCCAAAGATCCCCTAATCCTAAATTAATTGGGTCTACACCTGGACGAATTAGATAATGCAAATCAAAGAAATATTCCTTCAAAAAATCTTCAAAACCATCAATGTGTCCATCATATAATTCGAATAGTTTTTCTCTAATTTCTGGAATCAAAATTTTTTGTTCCA
This sequence comes from Empedobacter sp. UBA3475, assembly GCF_002378465.1. Taxonomy (NCBI): domain Bacteria; kingdom Pseudomonadati; phylum Bacteroidota; class Flavobacteriia; order Flavobacteriales; family Weeksellaceae; genus Empedobacter; species Empedobacter sp. UBA3475. Next base: position 49,349 of record NZ_DFRA01000009.1, read on the forward strand.
CATCTTCATTTGCTACAATATCACTGGAAGCGCCATAGTAAGTGCACAAAAAAGTATCCGTAGGAATTGGCGAACGATCAACGTGAAATGAATAAACATCTGTCGAAATAAAATCAAATTCAGTATCGCGTTCGTAACATTTCAGTAAGTTTAAAGTTGGCGAAGCGCCAAAATCAGTTAATTGTTGTAAATCATTGATCAAAATATTTCTCGCTTTAATTCCTTCATTAGATAAATCTAAATCATTCAAATCATCAATAGAAATAACAGTAATATCATCTTTTAAAATCAATTGATTCACAATTTCCTCAAAATCACCTTCTAAATTTCGCCGCCAATTTATCGCATTATTTTTCCCAGAAAAAGCTGTATGTACAAGTTCATCAAACGAAGAAACGACAAGAACTTGTTGTTGATTAGAATTATTTTGAGTAATCATATAGCTGCAAAATTACTATTTATCAAAAAATAATTCAGCCTAAAAATTAAATTATTCCGAATGTAAATTCTCCGTTGCAAAAGTTGTATTTTTACCAAAGATTAAAAGACAATGGAAAAAGAAATTATCACCAAAACATTTACATATAAAGGCCACACCAAAACTTTTAGTGCAGAAGTGCAACCTTTACCACCTTTCAACCCAGAAACGATGGATCGCGTGAAATATGAAGAAACCAAAGAAGCACATTATATGCTTGCCGAAGCGGAAGTTTATAACCAGAAAACAGAATGGTTTTTTAAAATTGAACAAGAATTGCAAAAATAATGAAACGACACTTACGCTAAGTGTCGTTTTTTGTTTAAGTTTAATCCACAAAATTAGAACATGAAACAAATTACTCTAACATTATTTACACTTATTACGCTTTCGGCTTGTACTTCTAGCAAAACGGTTTTTCATAAAAAATGGACAACGAAACAGGCACCAGAAAATTTTGTTGCTCGATTTGAAACAACAAAAGGAAATATTGATATCGAAGTTGAAAGAAAATTATCGCCAAAAGCTGTTGATCGTTTTTATCAATTGGTTAAATACAATTTTTTCGAAGATGGAACTTTTTATCGTGTTGTTCCGAACTTTGTCGCCCAATTTGGAAATACAGACACAATTGTTTCTAATCAATGGAAAAAGTTTATTGTAGAAGATGAACCTGTTATTGCTGGAAATAATAAAGGAGCTTTGAGTTTTGCGCGCGCAGGAAAAAACACAAGAGATTTGGATTTGTTTATTAATCTGAAAGATAATCATCGTTTGGATACAATCAATTCCAATGATGTAGTAGGTTTTCCAAGTTTTGGAAAAGTGGTGAACGGAATGAATGTTGTAGAAAGTTTGTATGATGGTTACGCTGGACAAACAATGGAAGATGAAGAAATTTTTAACAGCACAAAATTAATGCGCGAAAGATATCCAAAGCTTGACAGAATATTGAATGCAAAAATCATTAAACTGAAAAAGAAAAACAAGTAAAACAATGTAACATAAAGTTTTAACATGACACAAAAATCAATTTAAATGTTTTGGCATGTACTTTGTAATACATAATACGTTTTTAAAACATATTTTGTGAAATGAAAAAATCAAAATTCTTTAAAGTCGCTGGAGAAGCAGCAATGGCAGCTCAAAAAGACAAATCTTTTTTTGAAAAAGTAAAGGCTTTTTTCAATATGTTAGGTGATTACAAAAAAGGAAGTTATAAACCTGACAACATGAATTTATTTCTTGGATTTGTAGCAACTTTATACATTATTTCTCCTATTGATATTATTCCAGAAGCGCTATTTGGACCTTTTGGTTTGATAGATGATTTTGGGATTTTACTTTTTGGAATGAAATATTTCAACAAAGAAATTATTAAATATCTTGCATGGAGAGATACGCAAAGAGCCTATGCAAATGTTGAAGATGCAAAAATTATTGAGTAGCAATAAATTAAATAGCTATAAAAAATCCGATTGAATTTTCAGTCGGATTTTTTATTTTTAGATTATTCAAAAAATGCTCTCTTTCTCATAAATAAAATTTATTATCTGACGATTATTCATTAGATTTGAGCAATACAATACTAAAAACTAAAACACCTGAATAATGGTAATTATTAATAATTTCGATGAATACAAAGCTTTCGAAGGTAAAGAAATCGGTAAATCTGACTGGCATATAATAAATCAAGAACAAATCAATCGCTTTGCTGATGCAACTTTAGATCATCAATGGATTCATACAGATCCTGAAAAAGCAGCTAACGAAGGACCTTTCAAAAAAACAATAGCGCATGGTTATTTAACGCTATCTTTAATTCCACATTTGTGGGATCAAATTGCGGAAGTGCGCAACATCAAAATGTTAATCAATTATGGAATTGAAAATTTGAGATTTGGACAAGCTGTTTTGGTTGATAGTGAGGTAAGATTAACTGCAAAATTGAAATCTATTACTAATTTGAGAGGAATTGCAAAAGTTGTCATCGAAGCAAATTTAGAAATTAAAGATAATCCGAAACCTGCTTATACGGCGGATGTGGTTTTCCTTTACCACTTTAATGATTAATTAAAGATCAATATAATTTACAAAGCTTCTATTTTTTATAGAAGCTTTTTCTTTTCATAAAATATCGAAGTATCTTGCGCTCGATTTCATATAACATGCAAAAAATTCAAAATAATAAAACCTTAATTTCTATTGTTGGACCAACTGCAATTGGTAAAACCAATTTGGCAATAGAAGTTGCAAAACATTTTCAATCCGAAATTATTTCTTGTGATAGTCGTCAATTTTTCAAAGAAATGAAGATAGGAACTGCTGTTCCTTCTGAGGAAGAATTGACTGAAGTGAAGCATCATTTTATTCAAAATATTTCTATTCACGAAAAATATTCGGTTGGTGATTTTGAGCGTGATGGCTTAGCTTTTTTGAATAATTATTTCAAAACAAATGACATTTGCGTCATGGTTGGTGGATCTGGTTTATATGAAAAAGCGATCACAGTTGGCTTTGACGAATTTCCTGATGTTAATCCTAAAATTAGAGAAGATTTGAATAATGAGCTTGCTGAATTTGGAATTGAAAAATTGCAAAAAGAATTGCAAGAAGTCGATCCAAAGTATTTTGAAGAAGTTGATATTTTCAATAAACAGCGTGTAACACGTGCTTTAGAAATTTTTAGATCTTCGGGTTTACCTTTCTCTAACTTCAGAAATCAAGATTTGAACAAACATCCATTTAACATAATTAAAATCGGTTTAGAACTTCCTCGCGAAGAAATGTACGACCGAATCAATCGTCGAGTTGATATTATGATGAACGAAGGTTTATTAAATGAAGCAAAAAATTTATTTCCTTTAAAAGATTTGAATGCTTTGCAAACTGTTGGTTATCGAGAATTGTTCGACTTTTTTGAAGAGAAAATTACATTGGATTTTGCGATAGAAGAAATCAAAAAGAATACAAGACGTTTTGCAAAACGTCAAATGACATGGTTCAAAAAAGATGAAACTGTCAATTGGTTTTCTCCTTTCGAACAAGAAAATATCATTAATTTTATATCGAACAAAATATAAATTATGGAAAATTTTGTTGCCATCGATTTCGAAACTGCAAACAATTATCGTAATTCTGCTTGCGCGGTTGGAATTGTAACTGTGACAGATAATGTGATTACAGACGAGTATTACACGTTAATTCAACCACCACAAAATCAATATAATTATCATAATATTTTGGTTCATGGAATTCGTCCCGAAGACACAATTGATGCACCAAGTTTTGAAGACGTCTATTTTGAAATCAAACATCGTTTACAAAATCAGCTTGTTGTTGCACATAACGAATCGTTTGATCGTTCTGTTTTGAAGAATACAATGGAGTTTTATAGCCTCAATTACTCTCAACTTAACCTTGCCGAAAAGTGGGAATGTACATACAGAATTTTCAAACAGAAAGGAATTGTTCCTACAAAATTATCCGATTGTGCTCGCCGATTTAATCTTCAACTCAACCATCATGAAGCTTTATCTGATGCAAAAGTTTGTGCTCAATTATACTTATTAAAATAGTTTTACTAAAAATTTATCTGATTAAACATTTAAAAAACAATTCTACATTAATTATAATAAATTTATATTCAGCAATATATCCATTTACAAATATTTGTAAGTATTTACAAGTATTTAAAATTGATTAATAATAACTTTAATAACTCACTATTTCTAAGAAAATTTAATAAAGCAAAAATTCTATTCTAAATAAGTTGATTTTATGAAATGAATTGAGAATGCAAAATTTTGAAAATTAACTTTCAAAATTTTATAAAATGAAGTATAAACTAAAATTTAGTTCCGATAAATCTTTGCAAGTTGAAAAAAATAATAATTTAAAAAATTGATTTCAATTGTTTTTATCGAAGAAGTAAAATAATCACATTATGTATTTAACATAATAAAGAGGGTTACTCTGGGAACATTAATTTCATAATTGAAAAATTGATACCTCCCTACTCTTTTTAAAAAGATAAAAAAAGGTTGCATTTGCAACCTTTTTTATAACATTATAACGCCTTCTATCTTCGAAACTTCTTTGTAATAATTGATTACTGTATCCGCATCAATCACATAAAGTTTAATCGAAATAGATGTATATTTTCTATTTTTTGAAGCTTTGTAATCAAATTCAGCATTCGTTCCTGCAAAAATATCTTTGATTTTTTCCATCGTTTCTTCACTTGAAGGATAAATGAATTTGAACAAATAATCAGCTGGAAATTTTTGTACATCATCTAATCTTTCTTTGAATTTTGCATAAAAATCTTGCTCATTGTGAGAGCTATCTGGTATTTCTTCGAATGTATAATCTCTATTTGTGTCCATATCTATTATTTTTTTGTTACAATGTCAAAAACAATACCACTTCACATTATTGATAAAATATAGAATTAATAAGACATTTTGACATATTATAAATCTTATAATTTTAATCTCATTAAATAATCTATTTGCTCATCATCACCAAGTTTAAAAATGTGTTGATCAAATTTTTCGAAACCATTTTTTAAATAGAAACTAATTGCAGAAACATTCTTTTCCCAAACTCCCAGCCAAATTGTATGTAGGTTGAGATTCTTCGTTATTTCTACAGCTTTATTAAAAAGAATTTGTCCAATTTTCTTTCCTTGAAACGATTCTAACACATAAATTCTTTCAATTTCTAAAGAATTCATATCATAAACTTCTGTTTGAGCATCACCAATATTCAATTTCAGATAACCGACAATTTCTTGATTAATCATTGCAAAAAAGAACAACGAATTTTGATTCTTTAATTCTTTTAATAATTGATCTTCTGAAAAACTTTCGGTCAAATATTTTTGCATATCCTCTTCTGAATTAGAAGAAGAAAATGTATCTGCAAATGTCTTTTTAGAGATTTCTTGAAGTTTTAAAATATCTTTTCCTTCAACTCTTTTTATTGTAATTTCTTCGTTCATTAATGCGAAACAAATTTTAATCCTACAATTGAACTAATTAATGTAAAAATAAAGAATATTCTCCAAAAATTAGCAGGTTCTTTGAATACAAAAATTCCAATTAAAACTGTTCCAACAGCGCCAATTCCAGTCCAAACAGCATAAGCAGTTCCCAAAGGTAAAGTTTGTGTTGCTTTGATTAATAACGTCATACTTGCAACCAAACATATTGCAAAAGCGCCATACCACATATACATTTCTGAGCCTGTTGTTTCTTTGGCTTTTCCTAAAGATGATGTAAATCCAATCTCGAATAATCCTCCTAAAATCAATAAAATCCAATTCATTTTGTTAATATTTTACTGCAAAGATGAATTAGAAAAAAATAGTATTTTTTTACAAATGTTAAAAAATTATTCGCTTAAATTTCGGCGCGAATCCTACTTAATGTTACTTGGGAAATTCCTAAATATGACGCGATATAACCTAATTGCACACGATTAATCAAACTTGGATTTTCTTCTAACAATTTTTTATAACGATCAATCGCCGTTCCTAGTTGCCTAGAAATAAAACGCTCTTCAGTTTTTATCAATTCAATTTCAGCAAGTTTTCTTCCCCAATTTGCAATCTCTAAATTAGTTGCGTAAAATAACTGTAAATCAGAAGATTTAATTTCATATAACTCACAATCTTCCATTAATTCAATTGTTTCGTAGCCAATTTTATTTTCGACATAACTTCGCATCGATAAAATCAAATCGCCTTCTTTCCCAAACCAAAACGTAATTTCTTTTCCATCGTCTATCGTATACGCACGAACAATTCCTTTTTTGATGAAATATAACTTTTTCTCAACTTTATCGGCATCAATAAGCGTGGTGTTTTTTGATAATCGAATTAGTTGAATTTTATCTGCAATCAACTGAATAGACTGCGAGGAAAGTGGTGAAATTTGATCTAAGATTTGTTCTATTTCCATTATTGAAACTTGTCTAGTAAAAGTAAACAAAAAACTCAACCTAAAATAGGCTGAGTCATTCAAATTAAATTAACACCTGAAGTCTACTTTGCATGTAGACCGCATTCTTTTTTACTATTATCTTCCCACCACCATCTACCGGCACGAAAATCTTCGCCTTCGTTTATCGCTCGTGTGCAAGGAGCGCAACCAATACTTATAAAACCCTTGTCGTGTAACGGGTTGTAGGGAATTCTGTTTTCTTTTAAATAATCAAAACAATCCTCTGTTGTAAAATCAATCAATGGATTCAATTTGAATAATTGTTTTTCTTCATCAAACTCTATTTCGTGCATATCATGTCGATTATTCGATTGCTCTGCGCGCAAACCTGTAATCCAAACTGATGCTTCTTTTAATGCACGATTCAGAGGAATTACTTTTCTGATATAGCAACATTGTTTTCTCAAATCAACTGAATCATAAAAAGGATTAATTCCATTTTCTTCAACAAATTTTTCTAATTCTTCTGTTGGCGGATAAAATGGTTTAATCTTGACTTGATATTTCAATTCCGTTTTATTCCACGTATTGTATGTTTCCTGAAAAACACGTCCTGTATCTAAAGTAAAAATCTCAATATTGTCTAATTTTTGACTCAAAATAGCATGAGAAATAACTTGATCTTCGAAACCAAAACTTGTCGAAAAAACTATTTTTTCTTTTACGTTGTTATTCAAAAACAATAATTTTTCTTCTAAACTTGACTGCCCTATTACTTCCTCTAATATTTCTTTTAGTTGATTCATTTTGTTTATATAATCTCTATAGTTTTTATAGAGTAATTATTTTTAACAAATGTATCAATTCCAACTTTCTAAAACAATACTAATCTCGACTAATTTTATAGATATAACGCAATATAGAATCAATAAATTATATAAGCAAATTTTATTTATACTTTAATCATTAACGAGAATGAATTGTCACATTCGTAAAAAAGAAGAAAAATAGGCCAAATTGGCATTAAACAGAGGTTTTAAAAGAGTTTAAATTATTAATTAACTCAAAAAACAATACAAATATTAGGATAAAAATATTTTAAATACGCTAAAAATAAATTCTATCTAATCATCTTCGAGAACAAATTATGAATATCGCAAACGAAAAAAGTCAAACTTTACAAAGTCTGACTTTTTAATTTATATCTTTTATAATGATGAATTAACACAAAAGTGGATGAAAATAACCAAATCCAATAACCAAAAAGTGGTAAATCATATTCATGTATTTGTAAAATATCTAATCTTGTCAAATGATTAATTCCGTATAATGACATTTGAATAACAGCGATAATACCTAATATTAATCCTATTTTTTTCTTATAAAAAATCCAAGATAATAATAATGTAAAGTTCCCTAACCAACAAAAAAAGTCCAAATAGGGAAAAGTCATCCAACCAAGATATGCATAAACATAACCAAAATATCCTTCTGGATCATCAAAAATGAAATGCACAGGCAAAATTAAACTCACCAAATAGGTCAAAATACTTACATATAAAAACAGATTATTTTTCCAATTAAGCTTCAATTTTCTCTATTTGCTTTTCTAATTTTTTATTCTCTTTTTTCAATTTGTTTTGAGGACTAAACATCGCATAAACCAACAAACCTACTCCTACTCCAACAACAGCTCCAATTTTTTCGTTCTTATTAATCGCTTTCGAAATTGCAATTCCTGCAGCTGCTCCAGTTGTTACGATTGAAACTGTATTTTCAAAACCTTTTGATTTTGTGTCCAAAACCTCTAATAAATTATTCATAGTTGATTATTTTTTTTTAATAGTTGCAATAAATATTCCTAAATATAAATCATTCCAAATTATTTTAAAAATTGTTCGTATTAATTCAAGTGTTTATCTTTGTTCGGTAACATTTTTAGAATGGAAATACAAGACAAAATTTTAGCGCTTCGAGAAGAGCTTACTCAGCATAATTACAATTATTACGTTTTAGATAATCCGACAATTTCTGATTTCGAATTTGATTTGAAACTGAAAGAATTGAAACGATTAGAAGACGAAAATCCTATCTTTTTTGATGTCAATTCCCCTACACAACGCGTTGGTGGAATGGTTACAAAAAATTTCCCGACGATTACACACGAATTTAGAATGTATTCGTTAGACAATTCATATTCAGTTGAAGATTTGCAAGATTGGGAAAAACGAATTGAGAAAACGTTAGGTGAAAAAGTAGAATTTGTTTGCGAATTGAAATATGATGGCGCTTCGATTTCTATTTTGTACGAAAACGGCGAATTGACGCAGGCTGTAACGCGTGGAGATGGAACACAAGGTGATGAAATCACGAATAATATTCGTACAATACAATCTGTTCCATTGAAATTGAAAGGAAATTATCCTGAACGATTTTATATGCGTGGCGAAATTACAATTCCGCTCAATAAATTTGCTTCAATTAATGAAGAACGTGCTAATAATGGTTTAGAATTGTATGCAAATCCTCGAAATACCGCTTCTGGATCGTTGAAATTACAAGATAATACAGAAGTTGCGAAACGTGGTTTACAATGTTTTCCGTATTATTTTATCGGAAATAATTTGCCTTATTCTACGCAATGGGAAATGCTACAAGCCGCTGATGAATTAGGTTTTAAGATTCCACATACATCAAAATTATGTACTTCTTTGGAAGAAGTTTTAGCTTTTGTAGATCATTGGGATATCGAACGTAAAAATTTACCTTACGAAACGGACGGAATTGTGATCAAAGTTAATTCTTTTTCACAACAAGACGAATTAGGTTATACTGCAAAATCTCCACGTTGGGCAATGGCATATAAATTCAAAGCTGAAGCTGCCGAAACCGAATTATTGAGTATCGATTATCAAATTGGTCGTACTGGAGCAATTACGCCTGTTGCGAATCTTGCGCCTGTTTCTTTGGCTGGAACTATCGTAAAACGTGCTTCTGTCCACAACGAAGATATTATCAAAAAGTTGGATATCCGCATTGGTGATATGGTTTATGTGGAAAAAGGAGGCGAAATTATTCCGAAAATTGTTGGTGTTAATACTGATGTTCGTCAACCTGAAACCGAAGAAATCGAATTCATTAAAAATTGTCCTTCTTGCGGAACAAAATTAATTCGTAACGAAGGCGAAGCGCAACATTATTGCCCAAATGAGAATGGTTGCGAACCGCAAATTATTGGAAAATTAGAGCATTTTGTTTCTCGAAAAGCAATGGATATTGAGAGTATTGGTGGTGAAACAGCGGTTTTGTTACACAAAGCAAATTTGCTAAATAACATTGCTGATTTTTATACTTTACAAAAAGAAGATATTTTGCCTTTGGAAAGAATGGCTGAAAAATCTGCTCAAAATATTATTAATTCTGTCGAAAAATCTAAAGAGCAACCTTTCGAAAAGGTGTTGTATGCAATTGGAATTCGTCATGTTGGTGAAACGGTTGCAAAAAAATTGGTTAAACATTTTCAAACGATTGATCGTTTGATGAATGCAACAATGGAAGAATTGGTTTCTGTAACGGATGTTGGAGAAAAAATTGCAATTTCGATTAAGGAATATTTTAAAGAAGAACAACATCAGATTTTGATTCAACGTTTACGCGATTATGGATTGAATTTCGAGATTGGCGAAGAGGCAAAACCTTTGTCAGATTCTTTGGAAGGCAAAACGTTTTTGTTTACAGGAACTTTGACTAAATTCAATCGAACTGATGCACAAAAAATGGTTGAAGATCATGGCGGGAAAAATATTTCTGCAGTTTCTAAAAACTTAAATTTCTTGGTTGCTGGCGATAAAGCTGGAAGTAAACTGAAAAAAGCAGAAGAAATAGGAACAGTTGTCGTGTTGACTGAGGACGAATTTTTAAATATGATTAACGGCTAATGGAATCAGGATTAATTGCTGTCATTATATTCGGAATTGTATTATTGATTTTGATTCCATTTATATATTATGGATTGAGAATGGCAGGCTACAACAAAGCTGCAATGATAGTTTCGCTTGCGATATTTTTTATTGTGATGATTCCGATGGTGAAATATGGTTACAGAAGTCAAATGTATTCTAATGATGATTTGAAAACCGATTTACACCAAGCTGGAATTGGGTTTAAAGGAAATTTAAAAATTGTTTCGACAGTTATTTCTGGAATTAAAAACATGAAACAAGAAACAGTTTTGATTATGGATTCTGCCGATGTCAATACCATTATTAATCGAATAGAAACTGATCCTCGATTCAAAATTTCTCCAGTAATATTGAGTTTGAAAGAAGAATTAGGTTCAAATGCAAAACATAAAACCAATAGAAATTATCGTTTTAAGGATAATTTTATTTTAGAAACTTACGGAATGTCTGATGATTACACGATTCGATATTCAGAACTGAAATTTAGAAAAGGAAACGACACGGTTTTCTTCAAAAAAGAAGAAGTGTATTAAAAAAATCCGTCAATTGACGGATTTTTTATTAATCTAAAACTTCAAGATTTGCAATATTGATTGGATTTCCTTCAATATAATTCACAACATTTTCAAAAGCTTTTGAGAAATATAATTCGTAACTATTTTCTTCAACGTAACCCAAATGCGGCGTACAAATTACATTCGGATTCGTTAGAAATTCATTATTTTTATCATAAATTGGTTCAGAGTTATATACATCTAAAGCAGCATAAGTTGGTGTATTTTGACTTAAAGCTTTACTTAAATCATTTTTCTTAATTAGTTCAGCTCTAGAAGTATTTACAATAATTGCATCATGTTTCATTAATTTCAAATCTTCAAATTTCACAATACCTTTTGTTTGCTCATTTAATCGAATATGAAGTGTAACAACATCGCTTGTAGAGAAAAAATCTTCTTTAGAATTACTTGCTTGAAAACCATCCTCCAATGCTTTTTGACGAGAATTTTCACTTCCCCAAACTTGCACTTTCGTTCCAAAAGCTTTTGCATATTGTGCAATCATCTGTCCTATTTTTCCATATCCCCAAATTCCAATTGTTTTACCATTTATTGTAGAACCAATATTAGTCTGCCACTCGCCTTTTTTCATCGCTTCGATAGCTTGAGGTATTTTTCGAGTTGCATTCATTATCAACATCCAAGTTAATTCGGCTGGAGCAATAGGAGAACCAATTCCTTCTGACACAGCAACTCCACTACTTGTACAAGCGGCTAAATCTAAATGATTTGAAATTTTGCCTGTTTGACTAATTAATTTCAAATTTGGTAAAAGGGATAATAATTCTTCATTTATTTTCGTACGTTCTCTTATCAAAACTAAAATTTGAACATCCTCAATTTCTTTTGCTAAATCCTTTGTATTTGTATATGAACGATTTAAAACCTTAACATCATAATCTTTTATTAAATCAAAACATTTCAAATACGGTACAGCATTTTGATAATCATCTAATATGGCAATTTTCATTGTTTAATTTTTAATAAATGTAGTTATTTTGATTTATCTAATTACTTTTCTCTTTCTTAATTATCTCATCAAATTCGTCCAAAGTATCTTTACTTTCAGTTTTGTAATTTTTAGATTTTCCTATAAAATGAATCAATTTTCTATCTTCAAAATAATAACGAAATTCTTCAATTTTCGATTTTTTATCATCAAATCCTTTCCAATATAAAGGAAAATTATAAGTTGTACCTTGTTCAAAAACAAAAGACAATTTATCATTTAACAAATAATATTCGGCTAAATATTGACCTGATTTTCCAAATTTTCGAACCACAATTTTTTCTAATTTATCGTTCAAAAAATAATAATTAATAAAACCACCTTCGGTAGAATCATCAGTTTCAATTTCTTTTATTTTTGTCCAAATTTTAATCGAATTAATTCGATTAAAATTTGATTTAATTGGATCTAATTTATTTTTAAAATCTTTTGAAATAATAACTTCAGAACTTTTAGAATCTTTTTGTTTTTGAGCAAATACATTAAATAAACTAAAAATAATAAACGAAATTAATAAAAGAGTTTTCTTCATTGTACTAAAATTATTTCCATAAAATTCAATAAAATAAACTAATTTTCAATCAATAATAATAGTGAATTTTATGCAATTTTGAGTCGCTCGTCATACCAATCAAATCAACTAAATAAAAAAATTCTATACTAAAGTTTTAAATTTTGAAATTCTTGGAGAGTTTCAAAATCATAATGGATATGATGGTATTTTTATTGGAAAACCAGATTTAAACTGGCATCTAAAATTTACAACAACTCACGAAAATATAAATCATCACTTTGATGAAGACAATTGTTTGGTATTTTATCCAACAACACAACAAGAATATGAAAAAATTATTGAGCGTTTATAATTTCATCATATCAAACCAATAAAATCTAAAAATCCATATTGGAATGATAACGGAATTTCTTTCTTAGATCCTGATGGATTTGCTGTCATTGTTTCACCTTTGAGAATTAAATAATTTGAAAAAATTCAAATTCTTAATTATCCGATGAATAAAAAATTAAATCCTTGGTATAAATTACAACAAGGTAAAATTAAAACTCCAAAATGGTTGTTTACAAGTGATGATTGGAAAACGTGGGATTAAACGTCTTTTTAATACAATATTTAGTCTTAATTTTACACCAAATTAATCGCCGTGAATCGAGAAGAAATAGGAAATCAACTGCTAAATGAAGTTTTACAAATTCAACTTGCCAATAAACCAATCAATTTTAAATATTTAGATTTAAAACGTTTGGTTGAAAATATTGCATTTGAGTTGACAAAAAACGAAGCTTTACAGTTTTCTAACTTTTTCTCGAAGCTATCTTTTATCTGTAATCAATACCAAGTTTCCACTAAAATTCATTCCTTTCGTAAAACGGCTCAACGAATTCTGAGCGAGAAATACGAACCGACAGAACACGAATATTTTACACATTATAAATATGTTGCAGATTTTATTTCTTCGATTTATGAAGTAATGATTCCAGCAGAAATTATCTACTATTTTCCTGAAAAAGAATTTTATACAAACAAAATTCTTACTCGAAATCGGGTTAAAAAATTGCGTGTTCAAGTGATTGAAATCAAACGAGATTGTTTGATTTGCGATCATGAAGATAATGAAACAGAAGAAAATATTACAGTTCAAATTGATGAGGATGGCGTAAATGAAAACTTTACTTCTGTTGAGGATTTTTGGGTTGGTGCACAATTAAATTTAGTCAATTCGACGATTGATGAAGAAGGAATTTATCATCCACGTTTTATCATTCTCGAACCAGATTATTTGGTTGATATTTCGGCAATTGCTGAATGTTTTCAGGATTATGGAACTTCTGAATTGCATTATATTCAGAAAAAATTTGAAGAATCGCCAAATAGTAAACACATTCGTTTAGGAAATTTTGCCAATTCAGTAGTCGATCATTTTTCAACAGAAAACATTGAAAACACAGATTTTAATGAGATTTTCAAGAATGATTTCAAAAATTATCCATTAGAATATACGGCTTGCAACGATTTGACGAATCCACAAGACTTGAAAGATTATTATCTGGAAGCAAAAGGTCATTTTGACCGTATTCAAAAAGTGTTGACCGAGGATTTTCCTCAATATGATATTTCGTTGGATCGTGCATTAATAGAGCCTTCATTTTTGTGCGAACAATATGGTATTCAGGGTCGTTTAGATTTATTAGACATTAATCCCGAAGGAAAAAATAAAATTATCGAGCTGAAATCTGGTGGTGCACCTTTTCCTGATGATGGAAAAAGTGTCAAGCCAAATCATGCGACGCAGCTCTTTTTATATTACCAAATTATTGGTGTTTTATATGATTTAGAGTTTAAAGATGTCACAAAAAACACCGAAGGTTATATCTTCTATTCGAAAGTATATCAAGGAAATTTACGTTTTGATGTGCCAACTTTAGCGCGAGTTCAACGTATTTTTGATTTACGAAATCGAATAATTATCAATGAAAATCGGTTAGCAAATCATGCATTAACCGATATTGAATCAACTATTTATTCGATTAAACCTGCCAATTTTATCAAACGAAAAATTAATCCTCGTTTCAAAGAAATTTTAGAAGAACAGTTGGATAAATTTATCTATCCGATCAAAAATAGTTCACCGTTAGAAAAAGCTTATTTTTATTCGTTTACGAATTTCATTGCGAAAGAGCAATATATGGCGAAACTTGGTTTGGGACAATCAACTTCTAACAACGGTTTGGCGAGTTTGTGGCTGAATACTTTCGAAGAAAAAAATAATAATTTCGAGATTATTTATGATTTAGAAATTGTAGAAAATCATATTTCTGATCCAAAACGTGAAATCAAGTTAAAAAGAACTAATCCTGCGAATGATTTTATTTCGATTCGCGAAGGTGATATTTGCATTCTTTATCCAAGAAATAATTTCAAAGATTCGGTTTTAACAAATCAGGTTTTTAAATGTACCATCAAAAGTATTTCGAGAGAATTTATTGTGTTGCGTTTTCGTTATCAGCAGCCCAACACACGCTTTTTTGATTCGTTTGATTCATCAGGAAAATGGGCTTTGGAACGCGATTTTATGGATTCTTCTTTTGTTTCGATGTACCGAAATCTGTATGGATTAATTCATTCTTCTAAAGCAAAAAAAGATTTGATTTTAACGCAATCTATTCCAAGAAATCAAATGGATTATGCGTATTTTAACTCAAATCTTTCGGATGAACAAAATCGAATCTTGAAAAAAGCGCTTTCTTCTAAAGATTATTTCTTGTTGAATGGACCTCCAGGAACAGGAAAAACATCGATTATCATCAAAGAATTGGTGAAAGAAATCTACGAGAAACAAGATTGTAATATTTTGCTTTTGGCGTATACAAATCGTGCGGTTGATGAATTATGTGAATCGATAAATTCGGCTATTTCTGATCAAATTGAACAAAAGTTCATCAGAATTGGGAATGAATTATCTACTTCTCCTGAATTTCATCCTAATTTATTGAATAAAATTATCGAGCAAAAAGATGTTGATTTAGAGCAAAAAGGAGAAAAATTTTCGAGAAAAACAATTCAAGATATTATTCGTAAACAACGCATTTTTGTTTCGACGGTTGCTTCAATTTCGAGTAAAAATGATATTCTGAAATTAAAGAAATTTGATACAATTATTATTGATGAAGCTTCACAAATTTTAGAACCACAAATTGTTGGAATTCTACCAAAAGCAGAACGTTTTATCATGATTGGTGATCACAAACAGTTGCCTGCAATTGTTTTGCAAAATCCTGAATTAGCAAAAACGAACAACGAATTATTAGAAAATATTGGTTTAATCAATCGTAAAAACTCAATTTTCGAACGTTTGTATGAATTTTGTGAGCGTAATAATAACGAAAATTCATTTGACCAATTGACTTATCAAGGAAGAATGCATGCTGAAATTGCAGATTTTCCGAACAATTATTTTTATGATGGAAAATTAAATGTTGCCTATGATATTCCAAATTTGAATGAAGAGATTAAGCAAAGTTTACATCGCCAACGTGCAGATTTACATTTTGAAAATCATAATCAATCAAATGATTTACAAAACTTTATTACGAATCATCGTTTTGCGTTTATCAATGTGGACGAAAATCCTTATTTGCCTTCAACGAATGAGCAAGAAGCCGATTTGATTGTGAAATTTGTACAAGAAATTATTCATTTATACGAAATCAATAAAAAAGAATTTGATGCAAAGAAAACAATTGGAATTATTGCGCCTTTCCGTAATCAAATTGCCTTGATTAAACAAAAATTAGAATTAGCAAATATTCCTAATTACGAGCAAATAACGGTTGATACAGTTGAGCGTTATCAAGGAAGTCAGCGCGATATTATTTTGTATAGTTTTGCGGTAACATATTATTCACAATTGAATGCGTTGGTGAATATGAATGACCAAGGAAATGTTGACCGAAAACTAAATGTGGCGTTAACACGTGCAAAAGAGCAATTATTTTTGATTGGAAATCAAACGATTTTGAAAGAAAATCAATTGATTAAAACATTAATTGAGTATTTAGAAAATAAATCTTCACATAAACTTATAATCTAATCAAAATCACTTCATAATTCATTTAAGATTCAGTAAATTTGTGCAACTATTTTTGTAAAATTATGTTGTATCAAAGAAGTAGCGCATTATTCAAAGACGCGCAAGAATATATTCCAGGAGGTGTAAATTCTCCTGTTCGTGCATTTAAATCTGTTGGAGGAACGCCAATTTTTATCAAAAAAGCCGAAGGTGCTTATATTTATGATGAAGATGGACGTGCTTACGTAGATTACATCAATTCTTGGGGACCAATGATTATTGGACACACAGATCCGCGTGTTTTGAATGCGACTGTTGAGCAGATGAAAAATGGTTTTTCTTTTGGTACACCAACTGAATTGGAAACTGAAATTGCAAAATTAATTACTTCTGTAGTTCCAAACATCGATATGGTTCGTATGGTGAACTCAGGTACAGAAGCTTGTATGTCGTCAATTCGTTTGGCAAGAGGTTATACAAATCGTGATAAAATTGTAAAGTTTGAAGGTTGTTACCATGGACATTCAGATTCATTTTTGATTAAAGCTGGTTCTGGTGCTGCAACTTTCGGAAATCCAAATTCTCCGGGTGTAACACAAGGAACTGCAAAAGATACGTTGTTGGCAGAATACAATAATTTGGAAGATGTAAAAGCTTTATTCGAACAAAATAAAGACGAAATTGCAGCTATTATTGTTGAGCCAATTGCAGGAAACATGGGATGTATTGTTCCAGAAAAAGGTTTCTTAGAAGGATTAAGACAAATTTGTGATGAAAATGGAGCTTTATTAATTTTTGATGAAGTAATGACAGGTTTCCGTCAAGCGATGGGAGGTTCTCAAGAACGTTTAAACATCAATGCAGATATTGTAACATTTGGTAAAGTAATTGGCGGAGGTTTCCCTGTTGGTGCTTTTGCTGCTCGTCGCGAAATCATGAATCACCTTGCTCCTCTTGGCCCTGTTTATCAAGCGGGAACATTATCAGGAAATCCAATTGCTATGCGTGCTGGTATCACAACATTGAATATTATCAATAATGATAGAGCATTATTCAATAGAATTGATAACGCTACAGAAACTTTAGATGTTGAAATTTCTAAAATCTTTGCAGAAAAAGGAATTCCAAATCATATCAATCGTTTAGGGTCGATGATGTCTGTTTTCTTTACAGAGCAAACGGAAATTAAAAACTTTACAGATGTGACCAAATGTAACCACGAAAGATTCAACAAATTTTTCCATCATTTATTAACGAACGAAGTTTACATTGCTCCTTCTGGATACGAAACTTGGTTTATTTCTGATGCAATTAAAGATGCTGAAATTAATAAAACATTAGACGCTGTAAGAAGCTTCGAAGGTTAAACATAAACAAAAAATGCAGTAGAAAAACTACTGCATTTTTTTATTCTATTTTGGAACTACATTTTTGCGTCCATCAATTTTTCTGTTTTATCAGGTGATTTGCCCATTTTAATAACAAACGCTTTGTTTGAATTATAATTTTTCGGAAGTAAAATATCGTAATAGGTATTTTTATCTAAATCGAAACCAATTCTGAAATAATTCAACTAAAGTCAAAAAAACATAAATCAAAAATTGATAACTATACAAATCAATGAAATTATTATATTTACTAAAATTCATAATGATATGATTACAAATTACTTTAAACTACTACTTGCATCTAGTATAATTCTTATTAATTTTGGATGTAAAGATGATGATGGTTTTTCGGAAGAAGATGTAGTTGAGACTTATAATATTGTGTCCTATAAAGCTAATATCCCAGTTGATTTAAACAATGATAAAAAAACATCAACTAATTTGTTGGATGAAATTGAAATTCTTAATAAACAAGAGAACTTTTTAGAAGTTAGACCTAAAGTAAAATTAATCTCCTTTAATTTTCCTCTAACATTAATAAATTATGATTATCCAAGTATACCAAGCGGTTATGCAGATTTTGTAAAATATGGATTTGTAACATCTACAACATTATCGGATAAAGTAATGGTTATAAAAGATAGTAGTTATACAGAAAGCAACTATACTGGTAACAAGGAAAATAAAAAAAATGTTTCTATTGAAAATTTAAAAATTATAGACTACAATCGTCTATCTACAAATATTACAAAGTCATATTATGATTTTAGCACCAAACAATGGATTGAATTGAATATTGAAGTTATTTTTCAAAAAAGAATATAAAAAAAGCTCGAGAATTTTCTCGAGCTTTTGTTTAATTATAATCCCCTATATGTTCCATTTCACTTTCGAAACTTAGTACTTTAGTCGCGTATTTTTGCAAACTTTTTTGTTTAATTTCTGATAAAAAATTATTCTTGAATTTATCTAAAGTCAATTCATCATTCACAAATAATTGCAAAGAATAAGAAACCGCCCCAGGTTCTATATGAGAAGTTATTTTTCCTAAACGAGCACCGATAAAACAATTTGATTTCAAATAATCATTAATATGCTCTTTCTGAATCCACGCAAACCAATCATCATGCACTTCTTGTTCAACAATAAAAGTTGTATTATATAATATCATTCTCTAATTTTTTGCAAAGATACAAAGGTTTTCGCATTATATTTTTCTTGAAAAAGAAAGTCTAATCAAGATTTTATTTTTAAATTTACCTATTATTCATAACAAACAAAAATGAACAATACGCAACAATTTATACAAGAGAATAAACAACGTTTTCTTGATGAATTAATCGAATTACTTAAAATTCCTTCAGTTAGTGCTGATCCAGCCTACACACAAGACGTAAATGATGCTGCCGAGATGGTTGCAAAATATTTAAAAGAAGCAGGTGCTGATAATGTTGAAGTATGCGAAACAGAAGGTTTTCCTGTTGTTTACGGAGAAAAAATAGTTGACGCTTCAAAACCTACTGTTTTAGTTTACGGACATTACGATGTACAACCAGCTGATCCTTTAGAATTATGGGAATCTGGACCATACGAGCCAGTAATCAAAAAGACAGAAATTCATCCTGACGGAGCAATTTTTGCTCGTGGTTCTGCTGATGATAAAGGTCAAATGTTTATGCACGTTAAAGCTTTTGAGGCTTTAAACAAATCAAACGAATTACCTTGTAACGTTAAATTTATGATCGAAGGTGAAGAAGAAGTTGGTTCTCCTTCATTAGTAAATTTCGTTAAAAACAATAAAGAGAAATTAAAAAATGATGTGATTTTGATTTCTGATACTTCTATGATTTCAAACGAACAACCTTCTATTTCTGTTGGTTTACGTGGTTTATCTTATGTAGAAGTTGAGGTAAAAGGAGCTAATCGCGATATGCACTCTGGTGTTTATGGTGGAGCTGTTCCTAATCCGATTAATGTTTTAGCAACAATGATTGGAAAATTAATCAATGAAAAAGGTCACATTACAATTCCAGGTTTCTATGAACCAATTCTTGAATTAACAGAAGACGAAAGAGCTGATTTAGCTAAAATTCCATTTGATGTAGAAGAATACAAGAAATCTATTGGTATTGCTGATATCCAAGGAGAAGAAGGTTTTTCTACAATCGAAAGAGCTTCTATTCGTCCTACTTTAGATGTAAACGGAATTTGGGGAGGATATATTGGCGAAGGTGCTAAAACAGTTATTCCTTCTCATGCGTATGCTAAAATTTCAATGCGTTTGGTTCCTGGACAAGATCCAGAAGTTGTAACAAAACAATTTGCAGATTATTTCCCAACTTTAGCGCCTTCTTCTGTAGAAGTTAAAGTAAAACCACATCATGGAGGTAAACCTTATATTTTACCAACTAATCACCCAGGTTTTATCGCTGCTAAAAAAGCGTTAGCTGAAACTTTTGAAAAAGAAGCGTTAGCCGAAAGAGCTGGTGGATCTATTCCAATTGTTGCTTTATTCGAAGAAGAATTAGGAACAAAATCTGTTTTAATGGGATTCGGATTAAACTCTGACGTTATCCACTCTCCAAACGAACATTATGGTTTATTCAATTTCTACAAAGGAATCGAAACTATTCCATATTTCTACAAATATTTTAACGAACAATAATTTTCGACAAAATAACTTCTAAAAAGCGAATCAAATTGATTCGCTTTTCTTTTTGGTTTATAGTAGAATGATTAATTTTGAACTTTATTTTTATCAATGAGTAAAAAATTCTTAATTGCGGGTGCAGGAATTGCGGGTTTAACTTTAGCAAAAGCTTTGCAAGATTTAAATTATAACTACGAAATTTTCGAGGCTTCTCCAGAGGTTCGAGGAATTGGGGCTGGTTTTGGTTTGGCTTCTAATGCAATGAAAGCATTTGAAATTCTAGGTTTAGCAGAAGAGGTTGCGCCTTTGGGGCATATGTTAGAAGATTTTGAAATTCAAGATTGGAAAGAAAAAACAATTCTGAAAGCGGACACAGAACGATTAAGAAAAAATTACAACAACGAAAATTTTGCCATTCATCGTGCAGATTTACATCATTATTTAGTCTCGAAAATTGATTCGAATAAAATTAAAACGTCAAAAAAAATAAAATTCTTTGAACAAAGTTTTGAGAAAGTTGTCCTTCATTTTGAAGATGGAACTTCTACAGAAGGTGATTATTTAATTGGTGCTGATGGGATAAATTCTACAATTCGTCAACAATTGTTAAAACATTCAACACCTCGTTATGCAGGCTATATTTGTTGGCGTGCTATTGTAGAGGATAAATCTTACAATTCAAAAAAGAGCATCGAAACATGGGGACCAAATGGTCGATTTGGTTTGACGCCATTAATCAATCATCAAATTTATTGGTATGCTTGTGTCAATACAAAACTAAATTCTGAAGTTTACAACTACGCTTTAAGTGATATTAAAAATCAGTTCAAAGATTATTCGGGACAAATCAGAAATACTTTACAAAAAACGAATCCAGAAAGCATCATTGCTACGCCAATTATGGATATAAAACCGATTAATAATTATGCATTTAATCGTGTATTGTTAATTGGAGATGCAGCACATGCAACCACACCAAACATGGGGCAAGGCGCATGCATGGCTGTTGAAGATGTTTGTGTTTTGTATGATGAACTAATCAAAAAAGATACTGATATTTTGTTAGCTTTTGAACATTATAATTTACGTCGTTTGAAACGAACACATTATATTATCGATACTTCTCGTTTGGCTGGAAAAGTTGCTCAAGTCGACAATAAATTTTTGATGAATATACGAAATTTTGCTTTCCGAAATTTACCACAATCTTTGATGCAAAGTCCTTTAGAAGACTTGTTGGAAGAAGATTTTATGAGAGTTTAGGATTATGCAAAACGAATTTTGTAGTGTTTCTTAACGTATATTTCTTGTTGACATAAGAAGTTAACAAATCTCCAAAACTCATATCACGAGTTTCTCTTTGATTAGTTGAAAATAATTTCACAATCTTAATCAAATATTTATTTAAGTCAATCAAATCAAAAGTAAATTCTTTTATCAACCAAAATAGAAAATATAACGGAAGAAAAACTATATTTAAGACAACTTGGAATCCATTCGCTAATTCTCCTTCTGACAAAAAATGTTTTGAATAATCAAATTTAGAAAAATCAATATCATATTTTTCTATAAACGCTATCAAAAGTGATTCATTATCTAATCCTGATAAAAATAAATCTTTCTCAATCAGAACATCAACATTTTCAACTTTTTCTTTTGTTGTTTTTTCTAGAAAATTTTTGACTTCTATATACGATTGTCTCAAAGTTGCGAAATCAACATGTAAAATCTGTTTTTCTTCCATAATCACCTACTTCAACAGCACATTATCTTCTAATTCTTGCTTCGAAATCTGAAAATGTTTATCAAATTCTTGTTCAAAAGATTCTAAATCCATTGTAATTTCCCAATCACCAAATTCATTTTCAAACAAATCAGTCATATGTTCTTTTAAATCATCTAATTTTTGTTGAATAAATTCATTTTGCTGAATATCTTCTGCATCTTTCTTATCTAATACAACTTGTTGATTAATTTTTCTAAGAATCAAAGCATTAATAAATTCTTCATGTGTATTCATAAAATCCTCAATCGTACCTGTAAATTGTGTCATTTTTAATATTTTTTCCTATCACTTTTCGAGAATAAATATAGAACTATTTTATTAACAAACAATTAAATTTAAGATTTCTATAAATGAGTTTTAACATAAGAATTAACGTCTACTAATTATTGAAATTGGTTGTTTTGAGATAAATTTGAATATAAAAATATTGAAAAAATGGAAAACTTTAAACTATCAAACGGGATCGAAATTCCTGCAATTGGATTTGGAACATGGTTATTGGAAGGTGAAAAAGTTATAGAACCTCTAAAAATTGCATTAACAAAAGGATATACACATATTGACACGGCAGCAATCTACAAAAATGAAAAAGAAATTGGAACAGTTTTGAAAGCTGAAAATGTAGATCGTAGTAAATTATTCATTACATCTAAATGTTGGAATTCTGAGCGTGGATACGAAAAAGCAATGGCTGCATTTGAGCAAACTTTAGCTGATTTACAGACAGATTATTTGGATTTATATTTGATTCATTGGCCAGCAAATGAAACGCAATTTCCTGATACTTGGGCAGAATTGAATGCTGGAACTTGGCAAGCTTTTGAGGAAATTTACAAATCTGGAAAAGCAAAAGCGATTGGTGTGAGTAATTTCAATATCAATCATTTGGAAGCTTTATTTGAAACGGCTGAAATCAAACCAATGGTTAATCAAATTGAGATTCATCCAGGACATTCGCAACCAGAATTAGTCGATTTTTGTAGACAAAACGATTTGTTAGTTGAAGCATGGAGTCCGCTAGGTTCTGGAAGAATTTTGGAGAACGAATTAATTGTTTCTTTGGCTGATAAATACAATGTTTCAGTTGGTCAGATTTGTATTAATTATTGTTTGGCGAAAGAAATTTTACCACTTCCTCGCTCCTCTTCAGAAAAAAATATTGAAGCGAATTTAACTTCAAATAATTTTAAATTAAGTGTAGAAGATGTAAAAGCGATAGATGAAATGCCAGCTGATGGTTTTTCTGGATTGAATCCTTCAATGGTTGAATTTTAACAAGTTAAACAAATTCACTAAAATAAATTTTAAAAACCTCTGTTTTGCAGAGGTTTTTTCGTTTTAAATCTTCAAAAAATCAATACTTTTACTTTTTAAATGATAAAAAAAATTATTCGATATGAGCCAAAATCCTGAAAATCCATTCAAAACTTATTTTGATCAAACCCTTGAAAGATTTGGTTTTGATGAAGATTTGAAAGCTGGTATTTTATTTTTTTTAGGTGAAAGTATTATTGCTGCGAACACCAATCAATTGATGAATATGTTTGCGGAAGAAGAAAAGATTCAACAAGAATTTCGTCGTTTGTTTACGTTGTATGCTACGCCAAATGCTGACATCAATCCGTTTGAAGCTTTGGATACAGAACCAATAAAGCAAATTATTTATACATACAACGAAATTTATGTCAATGTAATTAGAAATAAATCATTTGATTTTGATAAAGTTATCAATGATAATTTAAAGTCAGAGTTTAAGTTAGATTTTATTAAAGAATTTGAAAATAAACAATATAAATTAGTTACAAATCATAACTTAAATACATCATTTTTCAAACAAATTGGAGCGTATCTTAATCAGTTTGAATTGAGTTATGAGGATATTTATTTGGCTGGAATTAATTATTATCAAACGAATCAGAAAGTAGATTTTGAAGGAATAAATGTATTGAATCTAAACATTATTGATAGTTTTTCACCGTTGTACACAACATTGTTTCATTATCCATTATTGTACACGTATTATCCAGCGAATCTGAACGCAAATCATTTGTTTAGTTCGATTTTGCAGTTTCTTTATTTACATACCAACACGGATATTGCGAAACATATTCACGCTTTTCACAACCATATTTTCTATGAAAATAATCCAAGAAGAGTTCGTAAAGGTTGGGAATTCGAAGAATTGGAACGTGGCGTTTTGATTTCGCAAACTTTTCATAATGCGTTAAATATTCGTAAGTCTCCTATTTTCGGAACTCGTCCTGATTTTTTAGCTTCGAATAATTATTTATTAAATGAATTGAAAGATCAAAATATTCCGTTAGAGAATTTTAAGGCCTTGATGACCAAAACAATTGAAGAATATTACGAAGCAGATATTGAAGAAGTAGTTGCTGGAAAGCTAAATCATGCTGAATTTTTACAATTATTAGCGATTATTTTCTACGAAACTTCTGCTAATGCAATGATTATTAGATCATGGAAAAACTAACAATTAATCAAGAAAATCGAATCAAATTAGAAGAACATTTTGGCGAAATTTTGCCAAGATTGCCTTTTGAAATGGTTTCATTTTATGAATCGAGTAATTCGTGGGAAGGACAAATTGAATATAATTTGAATTTGAACACGGGAGAATTGACGTACAATACCATCGAAAATGTAAAACATCAAATCGAAATTTTGCCTGAAATGATGCAACGTATCGAAAGTGAAATTATCTTGATGTTAGAGAATTTATAAACTAATATTTTAAAATCTTTTTCTCGATACAAAATTCTAAAAGAATTTCACTAGAAATGACGATTTTAATAAAAAGTAACATTATAAGTTAATTAAAATCTCACAAATGTGAGATTTTTTTTACCTATTCATCCAATCCATCCAAGCATTAATCTGTGTTTTACTAATAAAAATAGCTTGTTCAGCTTCGGATTTTGGTTGAAGATGGATTTCAATTTTTTGACTTGAATATCTTATTATTTCAGTAATTGCATCAATGTGAACAATAAATTTTCGATTGATTTTGAAGAAAATAGTTTCATCCAATTTATTTATAATATCCTTTATTGTATCATCATAAATATAGGTTTGTTCATCTTTCGTTTTTATAAAAAGATGTTTTCCCGAAGCAAAAAAATAAGCAATTTCGTGTTCTTCTACCGAACGTAATTTGTTACCATTCGTTACCAAAAAACGATGCATAATCTCGGACGGTGAATTTTCTAAAACAGCTATCGATTGTAATGTTGGTGAAATATCAAAACTAGTTCGAATAGTCTTGAATTTTTGCAATGCAATATGCAACTCCTCTACTTCAAAGGGTTTCAGAATATAATCTATCGTAAAATGCTTGAAAACTTTCATCGCATATTCATCATAAGCAGTGATAAAAATAATTGGCGTTAGAATCTCAACTTCCTGAAAAATCTCGAAACTTTTCCCATCACCCAAATGAATATCCATGAAGATTAAATCAACCGAATTATCTCTAAAAAACTCCGTTGCTTGCTTTGTTGAGCGCAAAATTGTAATTGAAGAAATATCAACAATCGATTGCTCCTCTAACAGATTTTTTAGATAAGTAACCGCCAATAATTCGTCCTCTACAATTGCAATTTTCATGAATGCAAAAGTATAAAAAAACCGTCTAAATGATGAATAAAGACGGTCTAAAAATGTTATAAATGAGGATTATTGAGCTTAGCTGCTTGTGGAATTTCTATTGTATAACGAACATCATTTTCTTGTAAAATATACTCTTTACCTGAAATTTGATGTATAATTTGTTTTTGATTTGCTCGACGTAAATCGTACCAACGTTGTCCTTCTAACGCAAATTCTCTAAAACGTTCATCTAAAATAAACTTCATCAATTCAGTAGAATTCATCGCAGAAATTTCTGTTTGTAATTTTGCAAAACCAGTTGCTGTATAACGATTTTGTAAAACTGAAAATAAAGTTGCTTTTGCTTGATCTAACTTATTTAATTTCAAATATGATTCAGCTTTGATAAAATATAATTCAGCTACGCGGAAAGACGTTTTGAACTCTGAATTTCCACCTTTGATAACTTTATATTTTGATCCACTTTTCTCAAAATAAAGCGGAAAACGTAGATCATTTTCTGTATCATAACTACTTAACAGTTCTGGTGAAGCATATGACATATACTGAATTGCAGGATTCAATGTATTGTCTAAAGCTAAAATAGATTCGGCAGATGTATAATGATTTGGAACTTGTTTTGTTGTGTTCAGATTCACTAAATCACCTTTGATTTTTAATGTAGAATCAGAAAAATCAATTGCTTTTTGCCATTCATTTTTATACAAAGCGATTCTTGCTTCTAAAGCTTTTAAAGCTGCATTCGAGAATCTATAATTTAATCCAGCTAATTGCTGATTCATTTTCATCAACTTTGTCGCTTGCAATAAATCAGACTCAATATGATTATAAACTTCTTGAACAGATGATGGTTTAAGCGTTGCTTCTAAATCTACTTTTAAATTTAGAGGAACACCTTTGTCTGTACTTGCTGTTGCTGAATTATATGGTTTTCCGTATAAATTCACCAAATCAAAATACGCATACGCACGTAACGCATAAGCTTCTGCTAATAATTGATCTTTTTCAGCAGAGTTTTCCATTGTTTTTGGTCCTTCGTTGATGATTTGATTGGCATAAAAAATCACCGTATAAAAACTAACCCAAGGAAATTGAATTGATATTTGATCTGGATTTGTATCCTTCCATTGTGCAATTTCTCGGTACGAAATAAAGTCATTTGAGTATTCATTCAATGTAACCTCATCCGTACGTAAAGCTGTCAACGACTTGTGTGTTGGATATTTTGAATAAGAATTCGTTAAAACCATACGGTAATCTTCTACCGTTTTTGGAATCACTTTTCCATCTGGTTCAATATCCAAGTAATTGTCACAACTAACTGCTGTAAAGCTAACTGCAACTATGCTTAATAATAAAAATATTTTTTTCATTTGATTTAAAATTTAGAAAGAAACATTAAGTCCTACTGTTACAGATTTAGCAATTGGTTGTGCATAAATATTTCCGTAAGTTTCTGGATCAAAATAACCTTTGTATCCATTACTAAATACAAATAAATTACGTCCTTCTAAGCTAAAACGAGCGCTTTTGAAACCGACAACCTCAACATATTTGTTTGGTAAAGTATAACCAAGACGAATACTACTGATTCGCATATAACTAATTTCTTTCGCCCAAATGTCTAATAAATTGTACGCGTTTGCATTGTTTCCTGCAAACCATTTGTTCGCCATCCAACTATCGTTATCTCCTTTAATTGGACTTGTAATTCCTGGAAGTGTAGAACCTGCCTCGAAAATATCTTGCGTATAATTACGACCTGGATCCAATTCCATTCCACGATAAGAAGGTGTTTTCATCACCGTTTGTTTTAAATTGAATGCTGCAGAAATCGTTAAATCAAAATTGTGAATTTTGAAATTATTGATAATACCTCCTGTAAATTTAGGATCGCGATCTCCGATATAAGTAAATAATTTACGTTTTTCTTCGCTTGTTAATTTAGAATCCACAATTTCTCCTGGTAAAAAATCTTCGTATAAGTCATATAAAGCAAAGAATTCTTTTGCAGAAACTTTTTCATCTCCTTTCCAAAACATTGGATTTCCGTATTCGTCAAATCCAGCTGTTTTTAAAGCAAAAATTGCATTTACAGGTAAACCTTCACGAGATGGAATTAAACTATTTTCACGTTGTTGCTCTTTAAGAACTTTACTTTTGTTGTGCGCAAAATTAATTGTTGTCGACCATTTAAAGTTTTTCTTATCAATGTTGCGAGTTGTTAAAGCAATCTCGAAACCTTTGTTTGTTAATTCTCCCCAATTCACCATTGTATATTCAAAACCTGTTTCTAATGGTGTTTCGCGCATACTAATCATATCTGTTCCTTTACGATTGTAAACATCAACAGCAAGGTTGATACGATTTTTGAAAAGACCTAAATCTAACCCAACATTTGTATTCGTTGTTTTTTCCCAACGCAACAAATCATTTGGTAAATTAATCGCATTGATAATATCTTCTTTATTACCTGGTAAAATTGTTGCATCATTATATTCACCAATAAAGAAAGGTGAAGTATTACGATCAATATTTCCTTGTAAACCATAAGAAGCGCGTAAACGAAGATTCGAAATAAAATCGATGTTCTCCATAAACGATTCTTTTGAAACTAACCAAGAAGCAGAAACTGCCCAAATTGGTAAGTATTTATATTTTTTATTAACACCGAATAAATTTGTACCATCATAACGAACACTACCAAAAACTGTATATTTTCTGTCTAATGTATACGAAGCGGTTGCAAATGTAGATACATAAGCATTTTCTTCCGTTGGCATTTCTCTATACGTTTCGTAACGTTTTTCTGCTGCAAAACTTGAATTTGGGAAAACGATTGGCGTTCCTGTTTTCGTCGTTTTATTGTAACCAAAAGCACGTGTTAAAGTCGTTTCGTTTTGTGTATGACGAATTTCTGTCCCAGCCATCAAATCAATTTCGTGACGATTGTTAATCGTAGTACTATATGTTCCTTGTAACTTCCAGTTATATTGAAAAAATTCGTTATCCCAATTTTGTTTAACTCCTCCGTCAGGTAA
Organism: Empedobacter sp. UBA3475; assembly: GCF_002378465.1. Taxonomy (NCBI): domain Bacteria; kingdom Pseudomonadati; phylum Bacteroidota; class Flavobacteriia; order Flavobacteriales; family Weeksellaceae; genus Empedobacter; species Empedobacter sp. UBA3475. The sequence goes on from NZ_DFRA01000009.1 coordinate 78,381, forward strand.
GAAATACAAATATTGTCCAGATTTATAATAACGCGTTCCTTCTTTCATTTTACGCGTAAAATAAGTTTCTTGCTCAGCGTATTTTTCTGTTTTGTTACTATCGTACTGAATTCCGAATTGAGATGTTAATTTTAAACCTTTTGCTAATTGATAATTAAGATCAATAATACCTTTTAACGAACGGTTTTTTAATGTATAATTTGTGTTTTCTCTTTCTTCGATAAAATTGAATGGAACAGAACGATCTTCAAATCCATCAATATCGTTGTCATAACGATAAGAACCATCTGCATTGAATGGAGATAAATATGGATTCGCATTTCGTGAATAATTAATCGGATTGATAGACGCATCTGCATCTGTTACAAAAGATTTTTTATCACTTGAAGTTGCAAAAATAGAAATCCCTACATCTAATTTATCGTTAAGTTTATAATTGTTTTTTAAAGTAAGATTATAACGTTCAAAACCTGTTCCGATCGTTGTTCCTTGCTCATCATAATATCCTAATGAGAAGTAATAATCAGAACGATCATTTCCTCCTGAAATACTCAAACCGTATTGTGTATTAATTGCATTACGATACAATAATTTTCCCCAATCGGTTGTGTTATTTCGTAAAGAATTAATTTGATTTTGCGTGATAAGATCTAAAGAATTAAAACCTCCATTTCGTAAAGCATTTAATTGACCATTCTTTTGCAAAATTCGCATTACTTCGCCTTTATCAGTACGATACGTTAAATCATCGCGACTAGCAAGCATTAATTCAAGATCAACTTTCTGAGAAGCATTTAGTAAATTTAAACGACCAAAATCTGGACGAGCTGTTACAAATGTATTCGCAGAAAAATTAACCGTCATAGCGCCTTTTTTACCGCGTTTTGTTGTAATCGAAATTACACCATTTGCAGCTCTTGCACCATAAATAGCTGTTGCAGCAGCATCTTTAAGGATTGTAATATCTTCGATATCGTTTGGATTTAATCCAGCTATAGAAAAGTTTTGCAATTGATCGATGTTATCTTTATCGTTAAAGTTTGGCACATCATTTCCTTCTAATGGTAAACCATCAATCACCCATAACGGATTTTGTGGACCAGAAAGAGAAGCCGTACCACGAATTCTAATTTTACTTGGTGAACCAGGCGAACCAGTTTCTGTAGAAACAGCTACACCAGCAATTTGTCCGCTTAACAATTGATCAACACTAGCAACACCAGCTTGTTGAATATCATCCATTTTTACAGTTGATACTGCCGATGTTAGTTTCCGTTTTTCAATTTTTTGATAACCTGTAACAACAACTTCTTTTAAATCATTATTTTCTGGAAGAACTTCACCTAAAGTTGATTTTAAGCTTACATGATATGTTGATAAATCTGTAGAAAGTTCAACTAATTTAGAATCGTAACCTAAATAACTAATTAATACAGATTTTGTACCTGCAGGTACTTCTAATGAAAAGAAACCATCTTCATCTGTAACAGTACCAACCGTTACACTTTCTATAATTCCTTTTTGATCTGTTTTTGTCGAAATTGATTGAGCTTCAATTTTAACAGACGCACCAGCAATTCCAACCAACGATTTTTCGTCTTGAACCGAACCTGTAATCACTCTCTTTTCTTGAGAAAACGCAATACTTGCCGCAAAAAGTGGCAAAAGAATGAGTGTCTTTTTCATTTCTATATCTTACTTTAAAGCTTCTTTAATACGAATAATTAAATCAGCATAATGCGCTTTTGTAGACGCATCTCCATTATTCTTTTTCTTGTTTAACAAAGTCAAAACACGTTGCAATTCTGCTCTTTTATAGGTTGTCACTTCCGACACTCTTTTCATAGAAGAATAGTTAATGTTACGCGCCATTTTTTCTTCGTCTAAATAATTACAGATAGTTGGTACTTGTAGGTTTTGGTCAATTGTAAGTCCTGCTACAGTTGTTTTTTCAAATAATTTGTTTGTTGAAACGATTAAGGCATCAACGTAATTTTTTTGAGTCATTTTTTCAAGAATAGTTAAGTTTGATTTTTTATCAAAAGCTGCACTTCTTACTTGATCAAATAAATTTTCAACTGTATAAATTTTTTCATTAGATTTTAATTCTTGGTGTTTCAATTCATTTTCTAACATGCGCAATAAGCGATCGTCAGTAAATAAATTATAAATCAATCCATATTGCATTTCTCTCGCTAATGTATACGGCGTTTGCTCGTAAGGTCCCATTGGCGAATTTTTGATTGCATACGTTTTATCTAAAATATCATTAAAGAATAACCATTTTGGTAATTGAATCACATTTTCGTTTAAATAATTAACTGCTTTACGTTGCATATCTGCAGGAACTGGTTCGTATGCTTTTTTATCAATTCCGAAATAAGTGTTGTTTAAATAAATCCCACCAACATTTGCTAAAACATGATTAGAATATAAATCCCACTGCCCTATTGTTTGGTAATAAAGTTTCCCTGTGTTGATATAGCTTTTTCCATCTTCGTACGTCCATTTCAAGATATTTTCTGAAACACGTTTTAGATTTTTCATTCCATATTCACTTGCCAAAACAGCATCATCACCTAAATCTTCTGATTGAGAACGCGGATCAATTGTACTTAAATAGCTTTGTTGTTCACCATAAAAATACATTGGATCATCTTCGTGCTTTTCAATCATTTTACGAAGCGATGCTTTTTCTGTTTCTTGATTTGGAAACCAACGATATCCCCATTCGATTGCATATTTATCATACAAACCGATTTTTGGCGTAATTGCTGTAACACCATCTTCTGGCTGTGCCACATAATTATAACGCGCATAATCCATAATAGACGGTGCAGTTCCACCCATTTTATCTGTAAATTCTTTCGAACGTAAAGATTCTACTGGATAAGAAAAAGAAGCGCCCATATTATGTTTCAGACCAAATGTATGTCCTACTTCATGAGAAGACACAAAACGAATTGCTTCTCCCATGTGTTCATCACTAAATTTATTTCCTCTTGCTTTTGGATCAATTGGACCTGTTTGAATACGCATCCAATCATGCAAAGAAGTCATTACATTGTGCCACCAAATAATATCCGCCTCTAAAATTTCACCACTACGCGGATCAACCACAGAAGGTCCCATTGCATTTGACTTTGGTGAAGCTGCATACGTAATTACTGAGTAACGTACATCATCAATATCAAAATCTTTGTCATCAGCAGTTGGTTCTTTTGCTATAATCGCATTTTTGAAACCAGCTTGCTCAAAAGCAACTTGCCAATCGTGTACACCAGCAATAATTTTTTGGCGCCATTGTTTTGGTGTCGAAGGATCGATGTAATAAATAATTGGTTTCTTAGGTTCTACTAATTCACCTTTTAGATATTTTTCCTTATCCTCGTCTTTTGGTTCCAAACGCCATTTTGTAATAAAGCGTTGATCTTCCATTTTGTGTTGAGCATCATTAAAAAACCAATGTTTTTCTGTGAAATATCCCACACGATTATCTGCTAACCTAGGTTGCATAGGAGTTGTCGAAAGTAAAACAATATTACTTGTAACACCTAAGGTAACAGCCAAATCTACCCCTCCTTCATTTACACTTGTCGTTAACTGAGACTTAACCACAATGTTTTCTGGAAATGTTTTCACATTTTCCACATACGATAGATTTGCCTTTACCGAACCTCCTAAACCTATGTTCGTTAATACATCATTAAAACTTTTTTGATTTCCATCAAAAATTTTGTTCACTTTAATCGCAACAGCTGTAGAATCATTATTTTGAGCTTCTATATCAAAAACCTCAATAATCGATTCTGAGAAATTATCCTTTACAGAAGCTGTGATTGCGTCATTTTTAGGTGAAGAAACTTGTGGAACAATTGTTTTGACCCACACTTTTTTAGCTACTTTATCATGATAAAAAGAAATCACTTTGTTTTCGTAATTCATTCCTTTGTTCAAGCCCGCTTCGTTAACTTCCATTGGAACTTGAGACAATTTATTCACAACCAAAAATTGGCGTCCAAATAAACTATCTGGAATTTCGAAATAGATATCAGTTTTTACTTGAATGGTATTAAACAAACCTTTCTTGTAGCTTCCTTTCTTGATTAATTCATCTATTTTTTTAACTTTCGTTACAGTAGAATCCTTTTTCTCTGTTTTATCTTTTTCAGCTTTTTTATCCTCTTTCTTTTGTCCATAAACAACAGCCGAAGACATTGCCAAACCAAGATATAGTGCTAATTTATAATTCTTTCTTTCCTTATTATGACTCATTCGAACATTAAATTATCATTAATTATGGCATAAACTTAAGCGCAGTTTTCTTATAATAATAGTTTTTTGGAGTGAGTGGTTAGTTTTTTGGAGTGAATGGATATTTTGGTTCGATATAAGGTAAAAAACAAATAAATTCTTCATTTTCTACTTTTGTTGAGAAATTATCAATTTGATAAAAATGATAGATTTTTTGTAAATAGTTTAAACCAAATTTCTCATTTTCTGTCGCTTTATTTTTTTTCTGAAAAGTATTTTTGACGATAATCAAATCAGATTTTACAACAATATTTATAGTCAAAGGTTGATCAATTGTAGCAATATTATGTTTTATTGCATTTTCTACAACAATCTGTAATGCCAAATATGGAATGTTTTTTTCTAAGCTTTTCGAATCTTCGATTTGTAAATCAAAAATCAATTCTTCCGAAAATCTACTTTTATGCAAATCCATGTATTGTGCAATAAAATCTAATTCCTTTTTTACAAGCACTATATTTTCCTTTGGCGGAACAATAAGATATCGGTAAATTTTAGAAAGATTCATCGTGAATTTCTGCGCATTCTCTTTGTTCAAACCAATTAACATATAAAGTGAATTCAACGAATTGAATAAAAAATGTGGATTAATCTGATTCTTTAATTGTTGTAATTGCGTTAGAGTATTCGCATTTTTAATCTTTTCATTTTCAATTGATAACCTATTTTTTTCTTCGATTACAAACGCTTTTTCCTTGTATGTTTTAGATGTTATTTTATTGAATAACAAAAAGATAATGATAATTAAAAAAACAGTTCCCAAGAAAATAAAACCTACATAAAATTTAGTTCGTTCTACATTTTCATCAATGATATAACTCAAATGATTCACGACAATATATCCATCAAAATTCTTGGTGTGTAAAGGTTTTATAAAACGTTTGATATCCGTATCTTTTATAAACTCGGACGAAGCATCATTCAACGTATATAAATCTTGCGAAAAATTAGAATTAATTGTGCTCGTTATCGTATCGCTTGGCTGAATATCTGTAAAATCGAAAACATTTTTCCCAATAAATTTTTCATTAGGATGCGTAATACAAATTCCATCTTTATTGAAAACATACATATAATTGGACGAAGTTGCATCTACTGTCGTAAAAAAATTATACAAATCAAACAGATTAATCGTCGAACCGTAATACATATTTTGTCCATTAGACAACTTGATAGAATCGTAATTTACCCAATACAATGTATCCTTATAATCCAACAAAAAATTATCAATCTGTTGATTTTTTGTAGTATATATCGATTGAAATTCTTTAATATTTGGTTGATTGATAGCTTTTGAAAGGGTTGATTCATCAGGAAAATGATTTGTTTCTAAAGAATGAATAGAAAACCAATCATGGCGAATTAACTTTCGATTTGAATTTAATTCATTCAAAACCAAAAAATGATCTGCTACATTTTTTTCACTTGTCTTTTTAACAACTTTTTTTAAAACTTCTTGATATTCTTCGATGTTTTTAAACTCAAATTCAACTGCTTCATATTTCCTCAAAAAACTTTTTTTGACAAACTCATCATTATTTTTTTGACTTTCTTTATTAATTAAAAAACTCAATATAACAAGAGCAAAAACAGCAATAACACTTACAATAAGCGCTATAACATAAATGGATTTATTAGATAAATGGACTCGAAATCGAAAAGACAAACTATTTTTTTTGCAAAACTAAGGGAAGCTTTTTAATCAAAAAAATAAGAGAACATTTATCATAAAATGATAATTTTCAAATATTTGACAATATTATATAAACTAAAATCTCCCAAAAGGGAGATTTTTTTATCTTTTTAATCTTATAAGCGTCATTTAGAACTTAACATTAAAACAATTCGATTAAAGCTTGACGAATCGTATCATAAATATAATTTAGATCATCAGTCGAAATACAATAAGGAGGAACTAAATAGATGATATTTCCTAATGGACGCAATAATACAACTTTCTCTAAAAAGAAAGAATACAGCTTTTCTTACATATCACTAAAATAAGATATTTGTTCGTCTTTATTCCATTCCAACGCCAACATAGTTCCTCATTGTCTTATCACTTTTACTTTAGGATGATCTTGAATAGACGTAACAAAATGTTGATGTACAATATTTGCTATTTGCTGTTGTGTAGAAGTCTGTAATAACAAATCAAGACTTGCTAACGCAGCGGTACACGCTAATGGACTTGCGGTAAAAGAATGCCCGTGAAATAACGTCTTATTCAAATCATCTGCATAAAAGGCTTGGTAAATTTCGTCTGTACAAGTTGTAACGCCCAAAGGCAAAGTACCACCTGTTAAACCTTTCGAAAAACACATAATATCTGGAACTTCTGTCAAATGATTTGCTGTAAATAATTTACCTGTACGACCAAATCCTACAAAAATCTCGTCTTGAATCATTAAAATATGATGTGTTCTACAACACCTCATCAATTGATCTAAGTATTCAGCCTCATGCATCAACATCCCCGAAGCTCCTTGAACCAAAGGTTCGTAAATAAAACACGCCACTTTAGGTGCAACTTCTTTTATTTGTGCTTTAATTGCTTCTATATTTTCTGCATTCGGCGTATCAATAAATATAACATCAAAAAGCTTTTCACTAAAAGGTTCTGTCCAAATTCCTCTTCCACTCACCGACATCGCGCCAAAAATATCGCCATGATAAGCATTTTTGAACGCTAAAATCACAGGTCTATCTTCTTTTTTATTGAAATGATATTGTAAACACATTTTTAGTGCTACCTCAATCGCTGTTGATCCATTGTCGCTATAAAATGCATTCTTTTGATTTTGAGATAAAAGAGCCAACAAACGTTCAGACAATTCAATTGCAGGTCGATGCGTAAATCCTGCAAAAATAACATGTTCCAAAGTTGTTAGCTGTTCGTGCATTTTTTGTGCAATATACGGATGCGCATGTCCATGCAGCGTTACCCACCACGATGAAACCTCATTAATATATTGTTTGTTATTTTCATCGTAAATTTAACTTCCTTCTCCTCTTACAATTGCAATAATATTATTGGCTTTTTTCATCTGCGTATAAGGATGCCAATTCACCAACTGATCGCGTTCTTTTAATGTGTACATGTCTGAGTTGTTTCTTGTTTAACCATTGGTACTAAACCTAAATTTTCAAACATTTTCATATCCTCTGTTACCCCAGGATTAGGCGTCACCAATAAAGTTTCACGCTCTCCTGTAAAAATCGAATTCGCTCCAGCCATAAAACACCAAGCTTGTTCAACTTCCGTCATTTCTATTCGACCAGCACTTAACCGAACAACCGAAGAAGGCATCACAATACGAGCTGTAGCAATCATACGAACCATATCCCAAATATCTACTTTCGGATTATTTTCTAAAGGTGTTCCTTTTACTCTTGCTAAAGCATTTACAGGTACAGATTCTGGATGTTTTAGCATTGTTGCCAAAGTTAATAGCATAGAAATTCGATCTTGATGCGTTTCTCCTAAGCCAATAATTCCACCCGAACAAACTGTAACCCCAGCCTTTCGCACATTTTGTATCGTATTGACTCGATTATCAAATTTACGTGTAGAAATAATCTCATCATAATAAGCTTCGGAAGTATCTAAATTATGATTATAAGCGTGTAAACCTGCTTCTTGCAAACGAATTGCCTGCTCTTCTGTCAACATTCCTAATGTACAACACACTTCTAATCCCAACTCATTTACACCTTTCACCATTTCGATTATTCGATCAAAATCTCGATTATTTCGTACTTCTCTCCAAGCAGCTGCCATGCAAAAACGTGATGAGCCAGCTTCTTTTGCTTTCTTTGCATGTGCTAATACTGTTGCTGTTGGTAACAAAGCTTCTACTTTAATATCGGTATGGTAGCGCGCTGCTTGTCCGCAATATGAGCAATCCTCGGGACAACCACCTGTTTTTACAGATAACAAGGTGCATACTTGTACTTCTCTTGCGTTGTGCCATTCTCGATGTGTTTTGGATGCATGATATACTAAATCTAATAATGGTTGATGATAGATTTTTTCGATTTCTTCTTTCGTCCAATCATGGCGTGTTTCGTTTGATACTTTCATTGTATTTAAATATTAAATTGATACTTAATTGTTTTTTGCTATATTTCTCACTTCGCTTGAGTTTATTGAATTGAGTTTTGGTATAATGATGATAGAAATATCCGGACTACTGGGAGATTAAACTGCTGAATAAGATCAATCATAAAATCTTCTTCATTAATAGGAACAAATAATCCGCCTGCTCCTTCAACAATAAGAGAATTGGTTGTTTTGGGAAGTTCAAAATCATTTAGATTGATTTCAATATCTTCTTCTTTTGCAGATTGATGTAGCGAAGCGGCTTTTTGCAAACAATAACGTTCTTGATGAATTTTCAGTTCTAGAGAAGTTAACGATTTTGCCAACAAACTATCTGATGAATCTAAATCTCCCAATTGTATTGGTTTGCAATAATCAGCTTGTAAAACTTCAGTTAAAATTGCTGAAACAATCGTTTTCCCAGCTCCTGTCCCAATTCCTGTAACAAATAATTGTTTAGACATTTTCTTTTATCTTTTCCATTAATTGATTAATTTCTTCTTGTGTGTTAAAAGCATGCAAACAGATTCTTAAGCGCTCTTCTCCTTCTCCTACTGTAGGTTGAAAACCGCAAAAGTGTTTATTTCCACCAACTCCAATTGATTTTTGATTTTGGTTAATTGGTTTGTAGACTCAAACTTTAGAATTTGAATTGGACTATTTTTATTCGAAGAACTCGTGAAGCCACTATTTCTAAAATGTGATATATTATATTTTAAACTCTCTTGAAGCGATTTATTTTCTTTGATAAACTGATAACCTTTTCGTAAACCTGTCACATGAAAATCAGCAATAGCTGTGGTGTAAATAAAAGGTGAAGCATAATTAATGAGATAATCAATCACTAACTGATTAGCTAAAATCGTGGCACCGCTCATTCCCATCGCTTTTCCATAAGTTACAACCGTTGCAAACACTTTGCATTGTAAACCGAATTGATGAACCAATCCGTAACCAAAAACACCAAAAGCATGAGCTTCATCTACCACTAATGCTGCATTGTATTTATTGGCTAATTCAACCAGTTCAATTAATGGAGCACAATCACCATCCATCGAATACAAACTTTCTACCGCGATAAAACAACGCTCTTTTACTCTTTGCAATAGTTTCTCTAAATGATCTAAATCGTTATGTTTAAACTTTATTTTTTTTGCGTTGGATAATTTAATCCCGTCATGTACTGATCGATGTATATTTTCATCAACTAAAACAACATCATGTCGAGTTAAAAGTGCAGAAAAAAGTGCTAAATTGGCATTATATCCAGATGAAAAAAGTAATGCAGCTTCCACTTTATGTTCATTTGCTATCATCTCTTCCGTTTCACTTAGATAATCAGAATTCCCACTAATCAAACGTGCTCCAGTAGAACCATAAAGTAAAGATGGTTGCGCTATAAACTCATTTAAAATCTGCTGATGTAAGATTTCATTTTTAGCTAATCCTAAATAATCATTACTATAAAAATCAATTCCAGAAGAACGAACTTTTAATGTTCTTTTAATTCCTTTTTGTTCTCTTTCAAATAGAGATAGTCGCAATGAATTAAAAAATTTCGACATTATTCAGTTCATTTTCAATTGCAGAAATCCAATTCATAAATAACACTTCTTCTAGTTGTATCACTTGATTTGCATAGATTTTCCATTCTCTATGAAATTCTTTTAATTGTGAAATCATTTCTTCAAGATGACCTTCTTCTTCAACAATAATAGATTTTACCATCACTTTTTGTTGATGCGCCGTCAAAATATCTTGATATATTGGATACAATTCATCTGCCCTCACTTCTATAGCGTAAGTCACAAACAAATAAGCTGCGTATTTTAAATCTTCCCCATCAAGATTAAATTCTTTCTTCAACAAACGACAAACCTGAATATCTAATTGATGTAAATAATACATTGTTGCTTTTGGTGCTAAAAGATAAATAGGCTCATAATTGACACAAGCATCTGGAATTAATTTTATAATTTGCTTTTTCAAATAATAAGCATGGCGATGTTCCTCAGCTGCATGTTTCAATTGGATAAGATTCACAAAAGTTTTGTGCTCACATGCCGAAATCTTTCGTGCTCCTGCATTTTCCATAAACGAAAGTGTATTAAGCCACTTTACATGTAATTTTGGTTCTAAAACAATATGATTTAATAATTTTTTCAATTGATTTTATTTTTGACCAAAATTATAAGTCCAACGGATTGTATATACATTCCACTTTTATAATAAATGATAGTCCGGATATATTAAACCCATTCTAAAATCTCTGAAAAAGGTTGTAGAATCATCACTATAAAGAAGTTGAATAATGAAAACTATTATTACAGAAAAATTCATTATTCATGTATTAATTCTATCTTTTACGATTAGATTTTTCTAAATAGCTACTTTAATCTTATTTTTGCAAAAATTTTTAAATTGAGTACTCGAGAAAATTGGATAAGTTGCAAGAATTGTAATGGACTTGGAAAAAAAAGTCAAGGAGTTTCGAAAAGGAAACTATCGCGTTATGAATCAGCTGTTGCTCAATCTAAAAAGAATGAAAATTTTATTACTCCAAATAAACCAAAAAGTTCGATGCAGATCTGTACTGTCTGCTCAGGAACCGGTTTGACAACTACAAATGAACATCCATCACCCAACGAAAAAAAATATCCTCATGTTGCAATTGTCGGAGCTGGAATTGGTGGAATTGCATTAGCATTAGCGTGTTTACATCGTCAAATTCCTTTTACACTTTTTGAACGTGATCGAGCTTTCAACGATCGTTCCCAAGGTTATGGACTAACGTTACAGCAAGCTAGTAAAGAATTAAAAAAATTTGGAATCCAAACTTTAGAGGAAGGAATCGTTTCTACATTGCATTTAGCACATACTATAGAAGGAAATGTGATTGGCGAATGGGGAATAAGAAAATTGCAAGATAAAGAAGCGATTGAAGCTAAAAACAAAAATAAACATACCAATATTCACATTGCGAGACAATCTTTACGCTTAGCTTTTTTAAATCAATTAGGTGGCAATAATCAAGTTTTATGGAATCATCAATTAGTCGATTTTAATGTTGATGATAAAATAGAATTAACGTTTGATGTTGATGGAATTCAAAAACACTTTAAAGCTGATTTACTTGTTGGTGCTGATGGCATACGAAGTATAGTTCGTCGATTGATTATAAATGAGGAAAATACTCCATTACGTTATTTGGGGTGTATTGTTATTTTAGGTATTTGTAAACTGGATGCTTTAACTAATTTAGAAAATCATTTGTTGGATGGAGCAACGGTATTTCAAACAGCAAATGGAACTGAACGAATGTATATGATGCCTTATGACAAAGATTCGGTTATGTGGCAATTTAGTTTTCCAATGTTAGAAAATGAAGCGATAGCTTTGAGTAAAAAAGGTTCAGAGGCTTTAAAAATAGAAGTTGCTAAAAGAACGCATTGGCACTCTCCTATTCCTGAAATTATTGCAGCTACAGAACCCAAACAAATCACTGGATACCCCGTTTATGATCGAGATTTATTAATGTCAAATTTACTAGAAAATGCTGGCTCTGTCACTTTAATTGGCGATGCAGCTCATCCTATGAGTCCTTTTAAAGGACAAGGTGCAAATCAAGCTTTATTAGATGCTTTATTGTTAGCACAAAAAATAACATCAGCTTATAATAATATTCAAAATAAACAGATTAATTTACGTGAAGAAGTTTTACAACAATATGAAAAAGAGATGATGGAACGAAGTAGCGTTAAAGTGAAAAAGTCAGCAGATGCCGCAAAATTTTTACATTCAGATATTGTACTTCAAGAAGGTAACGTAACGTTTGGTTCTAAGTGGTCTTCTACTTTATAATTAATTATTCTAGATTTACTCATTCATAATCAATAAAAAAGGAGTTTTTACCTTTTGATAAAAACTCCTTTATATAAAACAACTACACAAATTATTTCAGGAATTTCTGTTGATATTCTTTTCTATATGCATAATAAAATACAACTGGAAGAATTGTAAAGGATAAGATTAAACAAATAATTAATCCTCCTACAATCATAATTGCCAAAGGCTTTTGAATTTCTGATCCCATTCCGGTAGAAAGTGCTGCTGGTAATAATCCCATCGATCCCATAAGCGCAATCATCACAACAGGGCGTATTCTACTTTTAACACCATTGACTATTGCTTCTTTTAATTGCATTTTATGCTTTAAATTATCTCGAATAACACCAATTAGAACAATTCCATCAATCGTTGCTACTCCAAAAAGAATAATAAAACCTATTCCCGCAGATATACCAAAAATGGTTCCTGTTACCCAAAGCGAAATAAATCCTCCAATAAAAGCAAAAGGCAGTGTTAATGCAGCTATCGCTGTGTCTTTTACATTTCCGAAATTGGTATACAATAATAATAAAATCAAAACTAACGAAATCGGAACGACCATTGCTAATTGTTTTGCTGCACGCTCTTTACTTTCGAATTCACCAGCCCATTCCATGTAATTTTCTTTCGGTAATTTAACTTCTTTCGCCACTACTTTCTTCGCTTCATCGATTGTACTTCCTAAATCACGACCTTCTATACTGAATCCTACACCGATATATCGACTATTTCCTTCTCGATAAATAAAAGCAGGTCCTGTTTGATAACCAATTGTAGCTATTTCCTGCAAAGGAACATTGTTCCCATTACTTGTTGGAATCAAAATATTTCCAATTTTCTCAGGAGTATCTCTATAAGCTTCCTGAAAACGAAGAATAACATCAAACTGTCGATCATTTTCATAAAACTTAGTAGCTGCTTGTCCACCAATTGTCATTTCAATTACTGCCTGAACATCCGCTGTACTAATACCATATTTCGCCATTTTTGAATCACTCAATTCTATTCTAAGTTCAGGTAAACCAATATTTTTATAAACATTGATATCCGTTATTCCATTTACTTTTTCGATAGAAGTAGCGACCTTGTTTGCATATTTTTCTAAATCATACAAATCATCACCAAAAATCTTAATAACTAATGAACTTTTTACACCAGCTACATATTCTTCGACATTATCTTGAATGGGTTGCGAAAATCCAAATACAATTCCTGGATAATGATTTAGTTTATCTCGCATCTCTTGAATAATCTCTTCTTTTGAAATCTTGCGCTTCCAATCTTTTTCATCTTTTAATTGAACATTAAACTCAATATTAAAGAATCCTGTTGGATCTGTTCCATCATTTGGACGACCTGTTTGTGTTAAAATAAAATCAATTTCATCACAATCTTTCTGCATCAACTCTTTCATCTCTTTTGTTAATCGAGTTGATTCTTGTAAATTGACACTATTTGGTAAAGTTGCACGAATGTAAATTGCTCCTTCATTCAGTTTTGGAAGAAATTCTGATCCATAATGCGAGAACTTAAACAAACAAAGAGCTAAAATTCCTAAAAAGATTCCTATTGTTGCCTTTTTATAACGAAATGCAGTTTCATATAATCCAAAAATAGTTTTCTGAAAAAATCGAGTAATAAAGTTCTCTTTCTCCTCCATATTTTTCTTAAAAAGCAACTTACACATTGCAGGAACATAAGTTAGACTTAATATTAAAGATCCTAATAATGCGTATCCTAATGTAAATGCTAAAGGAGAGAACATTTTACCTTCCACTTTTTGGAATGAAAATATCGGTAATAAAGCAACAATAAGAATAAGTAAGGCAAAGAAAATATAAGAAGCTACACTTCCTGCACTTTTCTTTATAACACCCATTTTACTCATTTTTGCGAAACGTTCTGCTCCTACTTTATGTTGCATTGTAGCTAAAGCAACAAAAACTGTTTCTACAATTACCAAAGTTCCTTCTAACAACAATCCAAAATCCAGTGACCCCATTGAAATTAAATTCGCTGGTAATCCTTGTATTTTCAACATGATAATTGCGAACAAAAATGAAAGCGGAATAACCGAAGCTACAATAAATGTTGATTTCCAATTATATAAAAAAACAAAAACAATTAATGATACCAATAAAATACCTTCAATAATATTTTTAGAAACCGTATGTACTGTATTATCCACCAATTTGGTACGATCTACAACTGTTTCAATTTTCACATTATCTGGTAAAGTTCTTGTATTCAATTCTTCAATCTTCGCTTTCAGATTTTCAATGACTTCGGATGGATTTTCACCACGCAACATCACAACAATTCCTTCTACCATATCATCATGCTTATTGTAACCAACTTGCCCCAAACGTGGTTTATTCGAAATGACAACATCTGCCACATTTTTGATCAAAATTGGTGTAGAACCATTTAGAGCGACAGTAATATTTCCGATATCCTCTATCTTATCTAGTAAACCAACACCACGAACTACATAAGCTTGATCTCCTTGCTGAATCACATCTCCACCAACATTTATATTTGATTTAGAAACTGCTTCATAAACATCTAAAGGCGATAAATTATAATTCTTTAATTCTGTTGGATTAATTTTAATTTCATACGTTTTTTCTTCTCCACCAAAACTTACAACATCTGCAACTCCTGATACAGAAAGCAATTCACGTTCTATTACCCAATCTTGTATCGCGGTAACTTCCTTGATCGGTAAATCACTTTTGATCACATAACGAAAAATCTCTCCTGTAGCACCAGAAGGCGGTTCAATATCTGCATCAGCTCCTTCTGGTAAATCAACTCCACTCAATTTATTCGATACATATTGTTGTGCATAAAAATCATCTACTCCATCTTCAAACTGAACCGTTACAACAGATAATCCGAAAAGAGAAATTG
The DNA here is from genome assembly GCF_002378465.1 of Empedobacter sp. UBA3475. Taxonomy (NCBI): domain Bacteria; kingdom Pseudomonadati; phylum Bacteroidota; class Flavobacteriia; order Flavobacteriales; family Weeksellaceae; genus Empedobacter; species Empedobacter sp. UBA3475. Next base: position 93,598 of record NZ_DFRA01000009.1, read on the forward strand.
AACGAATATTAGATTTATGCGGAATACTATTCATTACTTTTGAAACTGGTAGAGTCACCAATTTTTCCATTTCCTCAGCACTTCTTCCTGGCCATTGTGTTATAATACGAGCTCTAGTATTTGTTACATCCGGAAATGCCTCTATTGGTGTATGTTTTAAAGAAAATATACCTGCAAAGAGTAATGCAAATACAGCAAATAAAACAAAGGTTGTATTTCGTAACGAAAAAGTTACGACTGATTGTACTAACTTTTTCATTTATTATTTATTTAATTCCTCAAATATCATTAGAGCGTTTCGAGAAATAACTTTCTCATTTGGAGCAAACTTTTCGCTAACAAATGTGAATTCTTCATTCTGACCAATCGTCGTAATTTTTCGAATATCCATTGTACAATCATTTTTATATACCACCACATATTCCTTGTTGTTCTCAAAAACTTTGGCTTTGTTTGGTATCGCAAATGCATTTCCTACAATATTTTGTTTATCGATAATAATATCTGCACTCAAACCTGGCATCAAGTTCAAATCTTGATTTTCTAACACAACACGCGCTTTCAAAACGTGTTCATTTTCATCAAACACATTGTATATTTTATCAATTTTTCCAACATAAATTCGATCAGGATACGCCATAGATTTCACTTTTACAGCATCTCCTTTTTTTACATATTGCAGATTATTGGCGTAAATATTTACCATTACCCAAACTTGTTTCAAATTAGAAATAGAAAATAAATTATCTTCTGAATCTGAAATAATAGATTGACCAACGCTCATGTTTTTCTGAACGATATAACCATTTTTAGGTGATAAAATCTGGAATTGACCATTGCCAACCGCACGATACATTCTCAAGGTTGCATTGATTTTATCAATTTCAATTTGCGTTGATTGTAATTCGTGTTCTGCCTCTGTAACTTCGGGTTGAGAAGCCATTCCATCATTCAACAATTCTTTTTTCGACTTGATTTGTTTTCGAATCAAATCCATTTGATTTTGATGATAACGCTTTTGCTGTACCAAATCCAACACTTCGTTCGATTTTACAACTGCCAAAACTTGACCTTGACGCACATAATCACCTAATTCAAAATTCACTTTATCTACCACTCCTTGCAGCAAACTTTTAAAACCAACCAAGTCATTTTCGTTGTATTCAATTTTTCCTGACAAGGTTAATTGTTCGTGAATCGGCTGCTCTAAAACAGCTACAATTTCAGTTGACTTTTTCAATTGTTCGTTCAAACAAAATTTGTCTTCTTTTACCGCTTCTTTCGGGGCTTCTTGCTTGTTACAACTACTTAAAACCAAAGTAAAAGCAGCTAAAAAATAAAAACTTTTTTTCATCATTTTATAAATCTTGTCCAACGATATAATTTAGTTCTTCGAATGTGTTTTGATAATTTTCCAATAAATCCAAATAAGCTTTTTGAGATTCGCGATAAGCCTGCGTAAAATCAATAAATTCTAATAAAGTGATTTGTTTATTTTGGAGATGTTTTTTGTAATTGTCAATCATGGTTAGTTGCTCTTGATTGTTCAATTTTTTCCACTGAATAAGAGCTTTATCCAATTGACTAATTTGATTTTGAAGTCGATCGATCGAAATATCTAACTCAGAATGTAGCGCATTTTTCGTAATTTGTTGTTGATTCAGTACAATTTCTGAAGCTTTGATGTTTCCTTTATTCGTATTGAAAATCGGTAAATCAATGCTTACACCTACACCTACAAAATCGCGCATAATATTTCCACCACGATCATAATTTACCTGAAAAGCCAAATCTGGTGTACGTTGCGCTTTTTCTAAAATCAATTGTTTTTCAGCTAAATTGATTTCATTTTCTTGTTTTTTTAACGCTATATTTTGCTCTTTTGCTAATTGTTTAGCATTGAATGGGATTGATTTGGAATGAGAATTGAATCTTGAAAAATCGATTTCATTTACATTTAAATCTGAGTTTTGCGTTAACAATCGAAGTTTATTAATGTATTCAATTTCTTGATTTTCTAGCTCAATTTGATCTTTTTGTAAACCGATTAATTCTGTTTGAAGTCTGTAAAAATCTGCTTTCGGAACATTTTTTAAATCTGCTTGTCGCTGATATTGCGTCATCATTTGTTCAAACAAATCAACACTATTTTGTAATTCTTTCTTTTCAGATTGAATACGCGCCAACGAAAAATATGTTTGTCTTAATTCCTTTTTCAGCTCACGCAACAATTCCTCATACTCAAAAAGTGCCGAATTCTTCTCTAATTCTTTAATTGCAACACGCTTTTTACGTTTACCTGCGGTTTCAATTAATTGCTCTAATTCGACAGAAATTTGTTGATTTTTCCCGTATTTACCGAATAAATAAGGCTGTTCTTCCACATGATATGTTTTCCAAAGATTAACCTCAGAAATACTCAACGTTGGATTTTGCCATAATTTCTCCTGAATAATTTCAGCATCAATTCTGTCTACATTGAATTTATTCGCAATAAGCGCATAATTTTTTTGTAAAAACGCGGCTTCTAGATTGTCCAACGTTATGTTTTGCGCCTGTGTTTGTATCGCAAGAACAATTGGAATTGCAGTATAATAGATCTTCTTCACTTCTACTCTTTTTGAAAATTCAAAAGTAAAAGCGTAAGATTAAGGTGAGTTTTAAGTTAGATTAAAAGTAGATTAGAAAATGAGTTTAACAATCGTTCCTTTAGGTTTATTCGGAACAATTTCGATATCAATTTGATGAAGTGTAAAAATAATATTCGCCATCGAAAGCCCAATACCTTTTCCTTGAAAATCTTGCGTGTTTTTTCCTCGAAAAAAGTTTTGTTTAATTTGTTTGATATCGGTTTCTAAAATACCAATTCCCAAATCGGAAATATGAATTTGCAAACGATGATTGATTTCCAAAAACTGTACTAAAATCGGTTGATTGTTCGAATATTTTATCGCGTTACTTACTAAATTATTCAGCGCAACTTCTAGTAATTTTTCGTTTCCTTGAATGGTTAACAATTGATTATTTACGACTTGTAAATCCACATTTATACGTGCTTGATGATACAAAATAGCATTTTCAATCACTTGCCAAACTACTTCATCAATTCGAATTTGACTAAATTCAAAACTCGTTTTTGCTCCCGAAAGTAACATCATTTGGTCTAACGTTTCTTGCAAATCATTGGTATATTGTTTCAATTGCACAATCACGTTTTCGTATTCTTCGAGCGTTCTTTTTTTATGATTCGTTACTTCTAAAGTTCCTAACAATGCAGTAATTGGCGTTCGTAACTCGTGCGAAACATAATCGATAAAATTCTTTTGCACATTAAACGTTTGCGCCATTCGATCAATAAAATGATTGTAGGTTTTGATTAAATCTTCAATCTCCGCATACGATTTATTAAGCTTTAAAGGTTCTGTAAAATTCTTCGCATCACGCTCTTTTATTTGATCTATAATTTTTGTAATCGGTTCATAAGCAATCACTCCTAAAAAATTAGAAAATAGATAAATAAAAATCAACCCAACCAATGAAACTGAAATCAGGATTTGAAGTAACGATTGCATTTGTTCGTTAAATTCTTGTTTAGATTCGCGCGTAATTACAACAAAATCTCCTTGGTTATCGTGATAAAAAATTCCGTTATAAAAGAAATCTTTACTCGCAAAAAAATCAGTTTTATTCGAACGAATATTCTCTATAAATTGCTGCGTTATTTCTTTATTATCAGCCATATTTCCATTGTATTTTTTATTGTTTTGATCAATAATTAAAATATTTTTTCTGGAAATCGTTTTTATCAATTGGCTTTGTACATTATTGTGTTCTAAAACGGGTAATTCGTCTTTTTCTAAGTAGTAAATAGAAGCCAAAAGTGTCTTATTTTGCAAAGATTTAAACTCTTTTTTCTCCATTTCGGTATAAAAAGAAAAATAAATAATTGTAGAAACAATCAGAATAATAATACTGAAAATAACGACTGAATAAAGCGCTAATCGGTGTTTTAATTTCATAATTTAGGCTTTAAACATATAACCAACACCTTTTACCGTGTGAATGTATTTTGTTCCATTTTTCTCGATTTTATTACGCAAATACGAAATGTAAACATCCACAACATTGGTGTGATTATCGAATGTTATGCCCCAAACAGCGTTTAAAATTTGGATACGAGTAACGGTTTTATCTATATTTTCGATTAAATAATTCAGCAACTTAAATTCACGAGGAGAAAGTTCTGTTTCTTCTTGATTGACAAAAACTTTATATTGATCCAAATCGATTTCTAAGGCATCAAAAATTAATTTATTTTCAGGAACTTCTTGCGAACGAAACTGATTTCGGCGCGTTAAAGCTTTGATTCGCGATAATAATTCGTCGAAATGAAATGGTTTTGTAATGTAATCATCTGCACCATAATCCAAAGCCGAAACCTTATCTTGAACCGTGTTCAATGCACTTAACATCAATATTGGAGTGAATATTTTCTTGTAACGAAGTGTTTGCACAAGCTGAATCCCATCCATTTTAGGCAACATAATGTCACAAATAATCAAATCAAACTGAATCGTAAGAAATTCATCTAAAACAGTTTCGGCATCTTTACAAAGCGTGACCAAATGCCCATTTTCTTCTAATCCTTTGATTAAAAAATCGCTAATTCGCTTATCATCTTCGATTACTAAAATTTGCATACACTTTCCATTTTTCCAAAATTAATGAATTTGAATAAGATGAGATGAATGTAAAAAGTTTTCTAATTGGATTTTAATTTAAAAAGAACAAAATTCAATAAAAAACGAGCAATAAATTGCTCGTTTTTTATATTCAATAATTCGAAGTCTAATCTCCTTCTCCACTATTTTTCATCGCAGTCAAAAGATTATATGCTCCTTTCGAAACATAGACTTTTCCTGAATTTTGAGGAGATTTTATTTCAATCATTTTATTCGCAGAACCTCCTATTTCTACAAGAACTAATCGAAACTGATTTTTAGTTTGTCTTTCGAACACATAGTCTTTTCCTTCAAACTGAATTACAGCTTCTTCTGGTAAAACATTCGCGTCAAGCGAATTCACTTGCAATTCGATATTGAAATACATATTCGCTGTTAATCGCGTACCATTCGCATTCGTAATTCGTGCAAAAACATCAACCGTTCCATCTTCATTCACTTGATTTGAAATTGAGGTGATTTGCGCATCTAACTTTTGATCTGGTTTTGCATTGGTATAAGCTTTCAAAAATTGACCAATCTGAATGTTACTCAGATCCTTTTCAAATACTTTTACATTCAACAAAGAACGATCTGGATTAATAATTTCTAACATCGCATCTGCTGGCGAAATATATTGTCCTGTATTCGCAAAAACCTGACTCACCATTCCGCTAATCGGTGCATAAACATTGATGGTACGTCGGATATTACTCAACGAAACTGAGGAAGGATTGATATTCATTAATCTTAGTTTCTGTTCCAAGGAACTTTTCTTTACCATCAACGATTGACGTGTTGCTTTCGCTTGTTGCATCACTTTGTCACTTGCTGCTTGCTCTGCATTCAAATCCTTTTGACGAACATAATCTGCACTAGCCTGCTCTAACAAAGCTTTTGTTGTGAGATAATCTTCTTGCATTTGGATATACTGCGGATCTTCTAAAACCACCAAAACTTGTCCTTTATTGACATAATTTCCTGGAATTAGTGCAATTCGTTTCACATAACCACCAAAGGCATTGGTGATAGAAATAGTATTTTCTGGGGTTACTGCCGTCTTTGCATTTAGCCGAATAGTTGTAGGTAAATTCTGATGACGTAAAGAGGTTGTATCAATTTCAAAATTCTTTAATTGAGCATCTGTCAACTTTAAAATTGAAGTAGAAATAGTTGCTTTTTGCTCTACTTCAGGTTTTGTTTCTTCTTTGTTACAACTCATCACAACAAAAGATGTACAAAGCATTAAGATATATTTTTTCATATTATTGTGCAGTATAAAAAGTCATTGCGGCATAAGCCTGATTACGTAGATTCTTTGCTTCTAGAAACTTTGTTTTCACTTCGATGATTTGATTATTCAGAATCACCCAATCCAAAAAATTAATCTCTCCTTCTAGTAATTGACGATTAATTGTTTTTTGTAAATCATTCGCAGCAGGAAGTTGAGTTTGCTCAAAATCTCCTACTATTTCTTCGTAAGAGTTTACTTTATTTTTTAAAACATCAAAATCTTGTTGCAACTTCGATTGTTGTAAAGTATACGCTTGTTTTGCAAGATCAGTTTTAACTTTTGAGGCTTCAATTGACGAATTAATTCCTCTATTAAATAAAGGTAAGCCAACTCCTACTTGAAAAGAATTGTATCGATTTTGATCCAAATCAGAAAAGCTTTGATTTGAATATCCAACTGTTAAAACTGGAATTTTCTTTGATTTTTCTATTTCAGTTTCTAAAGTAGAAGTCTGAATATTTTCTTCAGCTAATTTTAACATTGGGTGTGTACCTGAAACAGATAATCCTGCAATTTCATTCCAATTTACACCATCTTTTGTTGGATAAATTTTGAATGATGAATTGGTTAAAAATTGAATTTGTCTTGATTCATTTTCTAATTCATTCTCAACTAATCTCAATTGATTTTGAATCGATTTCAATTGAATAATAGCTGTAGAAACCTCACTTCGGTTTGATTCACCTTTCTTCAAACGTAAATTTGCTTTCTTCAAAAACTCTTGGTAAATCAATTCATTTTCTTTCAATAAATCTTGTTGATATTCTGTATTTTGCATATTGACATACAGATTAGCTAATCGTTGTTTAATTTCAACTTTCGTCAATTGTTCATTTGCTTTAGAAGTACTGATCATTTGTTCGTTCAAAGCTTTTTGACGTTTAAAAACCACAGGAAATTGAAACGATTGCGAAATAGTAAACTTGTTATCAAATTCACCTGAATTCACTTGTCCAAATTCCGCAGCTATATCTAAAGGTGAAAGCGAACGATTGGCAAATACATTTTTCTCGTGATAAACAGTTGTCAATTCTGCTTGTTTAATTTCGAGGTTATTCGCGTCAGCTAACTTGACAACTTCATCAAAACTCATACGTTCTTGCGCATTAGCAGTTGTTCCAAACAAAACTAAAACTAATAAAATAGCTGTAGGAATTGATTTATGACGAGTTGATTTCTTTTTAAAATGAATATTTTCGAACATAACATATAAAATTGGTAAAACAAAAAGGGTAAGAAAAGTTGCACCCATTAATCCTCCGATAACAACAGTTGCTAATGGACGTTGAACTTCTGCACCCGAACCATTACTAAGAGCCATTGGTAAGAAACCTAAAGAAGCTACAGCAGCTGTCATTAGGACAGGACGAAGACGAGTTCGTGTTCCAATAATAACAATTCGAGTTGTATTTTTAATTCCGTTATCACGTAGACGATTGTATTCTGAGATTAATACAATTCCGTTTAGAACAGCAATTCCAAAAAGGGCGATAAATCCAACTCCAGCACTAATACTGAAAGGCATATCTCGCGCAGCTAAGAATAGTATTCCACCGATTGAAGAAAGCGGAATGGCTGTATAAATTAATAAACTTTCTTTGATTGATTTGAATGCAAAGAATAACAACACAAAAATCAAAACCAAGGCGACTGGAACAGCAATACCTAAGCGAGCTTTTGCATGATTCAAATTTTCGAAAGCTCCACCATAAGTCGCATAATATCCTGTAGGAAGTTTGACTTGAGCATCAACCTTTTGTTGCAACTCTTGCACAACACTCTCTATATCGCGTCCTTTTACATTAAATCCAACAACAATTCTACGTTTTGCATCTTCGCGCTGAATTTGATTTGGCGTATTTTTATAATCTACTTTTGCTAGTTGATTCAATGGAATCTGAATTCCAGAAGCAGTAGGAATCAATAAATTTCGAATATCTTCGATATTTTCGCGTTTATCTTCTGCTAAACGAACCACCATATCAAAACGTTTTTCACCTTCGAAAACCATTCCAGTAGATTGTCCTGCAAAAGCCATATTAATAATACGATTTGCTTCTCCAATACTCAATCCATATTGCGCTAATAAAGCGCGATCAAACTCAATCACAACTTGCGGAATTCCATTAATTGGTTCAATATATAAGTCTTGCGCTCCTTTTACAGTATTGATTATTTTTCCTAATTTATCTGCATTATTGGCTAAACTATCTAAATTTTCACCAAATATTTTCACCACCACATCTTGTCGTGCTCCTGTCATTAATTCGTTAAAACGCATCTGAACAGGAAATTGAAATCCCGTTGAAAGTCCTGGAACATCTTCCAAAGCTTTACTCATTTTATCCGATAATTCTGGAAAAGTTGTGGCAGAAGTCCATTCTTTTTTAGGTTTCAATACAATAATCATATCTCCTGTATCCATTGGCATTGGGTCAGTAGGAATCTCTCCACTCCCAATTTTTGTCACAACCATTTCAACTTCAGGAAATTCATCTTTTAAGATTTTTGCAGCTTTGGTCGTATATTCTTTCGTTGTCGTAATATTACTTCCTAGTAAAATACGTGCTTCTACAGCAAAATCGCCTTCTTCTAAAGCTGGAATAAATTCACCTCCTAAACGAGACATCACAAAAACAGCAATAGCAAATAGAGAAAGCACAATTGCTAAAATAATAGTACGAACTTTTAAGGCTTTGATTAAATATTTCTGATGGAAAATCTCAATTTTAGCCATTACACGATCCGATAAATTTGGTTTCACTTTCTTCTTTTTACTTAAAAATAAGCTGGTCATCATCGGAACATAAGTCAACGAAAGAATAAATGCACCAATCAATGCAAAAGCAACTGTTTGCGCCATTGGTTTGAACATTTTCCCTTCTATTCCTTGTAAAGTAAAAATTGGTAAATAAACAATTAGAATAATAATTTGACCAAAAACAGCCGAATTCACCATTTTTTTAGCTGAAGAACCAACTGTTTGATCCATTTCTGTTTGTGTTAATTTGTTCTTCAACCCAAACTTTTTGTTGTGTGCTAACTGATGCATCGCCGCTTCTACAATAATCACAGCTCCGTCAACAATTAATCCGAAATCTAATGCGCCTAGACTCATCAAGTTTCCACCTACACCAAAAATATTCATCATAATAATCGCGAATAATAAGGCTAGAGGAATGACAGAAGCTACAATAAAACCAGCACGTAAATTTCCTAAGAAAAGCACTAAAATAAAGACAACGATTAAGGCTCCTTCAAGTAAATTCGTTTCAACCGTATGAATCGTATTGTCAACCATTTTTTTACGGTCTAAGAAAGGTTCAATAACAACTCCTTCAGGTAACGTCTTTTTGATCTCTTCGATACGTTGTTGTACATTCTTCACCACTTCGTTACTATTAGCTCCTTTCAACATCATAACAATTGCACCAGAAACCTCACCTGTATCGTTATATGTCATTGCACCATAGCGTGTAGCAAAACCAGTTTTTACATCTGCAACATCTCTCAATAAAATAGGTGTTCCGCTTTGCGAGCGTTTGACCAAAATATTTTCGATATCTTCTATTTTACCAATTAAACCTTCAGAGCGAATGAATAAAGAAGTAGGACCTTTTTCGATATAAGCTCCACCTGTATTTTGATTATTCTCGCTCAGTGCATCAAATAAATCATTAATTGTCAGATTAAAAGATTGTAAACGTTGCGGATCAATCGCTATTTCGTATTGTTTCAATTTTCCACCGAAACTACTCACATCCGCTACTCCAGGAACGCCCAAAAGTTGACGACGAACAATCCAGTCTTGAATAGTTCTTAATTCAGTTTCATCATATTGATCTTCGTAACCTTCGGCAGGACGAACAACGTATTGATAGATTTCCCCCAAACCTGTCGAAATTGGACCAAGTTGTGGTTCACCAATACCTTCTGGAATCTCATTTTGAACCTGAATCAAGCGTTCACTTACTTGTTGTCGCGCCCAATAAACATCTGTATTGTCATCAAAAACAATGGTTACCAATGACAATCCAAAACGAGAAAAACTACGAATTTCGGTAATTCCACCAATATTAGAATTAGCTTGTTCGATAGGAAAAGTCACCAAGCGTTCTATATCTTCTGCACTAAAAGAAGGCGCTACAGTGATAATTTGAACCTGATTAGATGTAATATCAGGTTGTGCATCAATGGGTAATTTTGTTGCATCGTAGATACCAAATACCAACAAAGCCAACGTAAACAAACCCACGATAAATTTATTCTTGATTGAAAAATCAATAATTTTATTTAACATCGTAAAATTGTATAGATTAAAAATGTGCTAAATACAAGTTGTAAATAGCTGAAATTGGATAAATTGAAAGAATCAATCTATCGTAAAATCTAAAAAAATTACGCTTGTTTTGGCGGTTGCCAAATAGAATCTAAATAATGAGTATATAAGAAATCTTCATCAAATGTTTTGATTGAAGTCGTAGAAATTTCTTTATCTAAGTGTAAAACATCAAAGAGTTTTATGGGAGAGAAAAAAAAGTCGATGTGAACAAACTCAACTTTCATGAAAGGTAATTTTTGGTCAGTTTCCCAATCCGCATCAACCTCATGTCCACCATAATGATGAACTAAAAAAGTTTTCATTTCATCCAAAAAATCTCCTCCTTTATCATGTTCAATAAAATGAGAAATAAACACAGGCAATTTATATAACTGACACAATTGAGTTGAAGTTGTTATATATAAAAAAATTAAAATTTTAGTTGCCCATAGTTTCACGACCCAAATGTACAGTCAATTTTGCTTTCTTTCAAATTTAATTAATGGAAAAATCTCGTTAAACTTACTTAGAAACCTCTTTCTTCGTAAATAAATGAGAAATTACTTCGAGTTTATCATGATCGAATAAACACAAACCTTCAACATAGAAAGGTGTAAAATGAAAACTTTGTTGATCTACGATTCCAAATTCTTTCAGTTTTGGTTCGTAAACGACAAAACCTGTACGCAAGAATGGTTTTTTAGAGACTTTATACAACACAATATCATTGGTAAATAATCGTCGATTTCGTTTATCCAATATATCTATTCCAATATCTATGGTATCAAATTGTAAAGCATTTTCGTGCCAAGAAAACTCGTTATAACCTTTAAAATAGGTCACTCCATCTATCTCCTTCGCAAAACCTTCTACTTTATTTTTGTTTCGTAATCGATAATATCCAATCGTTTTCATCTGGCAAATTTGCAATAAAAAAATTTAAAATAGAAACGAGCAATATTAAAATAGATGATTAAATTTATCATCCGAAAACAACTAACACAATGTACAAAATATATCCACAAAAAAGATACAATGAAACCTTAGCTTTGCTGAAACAATTTGCTCAACCTACTGATAAAATTCTTGATTTAGGAATCAAAAATCCTTTTACAGATGTGATGTTGGAAAATGGTTTTGATGTAAAAAATACAAATGGCGACGATTTGGACTATTATTATAAGGATTTGCAAAATTATGATGCTAACTTTGTAACGGCTTTAGAAATTTTAGAACATTTGGTAAATCCAATGGAAGTGCTAAGAAATTTGCCTGGAGATAAATTATTAGCTTCAATTCCGATGCGTTTGTGGTTTTCGCCTGCTTATCGTAATCAAAATGATGCGCGAGATGTACATTATCACGAATTTGAAGATTGGCAATTTGACATGTTAATGGAAAAAGCTGGATGGAATGTAATACATCGTCACAAATGGACGCATCCATCAAACAAACTGGGAATAAGACCCTTATTAAGAAGAATTACACCAAGATATTATGCTGTCTACGCAGAACGAAAAAAAGACTTTACTTACTAAATACTCTATTGTTATACCTGCACATAACGAAGAAGATTTTATTGCGATTACGCTAAATTCTCTCGTTAATCAAACTGTTTTACCATATGAAGTGATTGTTGTAAATGATCATTCAACCGATAAAACACAACAAATTGTAGAAGAATTTACAGCTAAATATCCGTTCATCAAATTAAGAAATATCTTATCAAAAGGTGAACATCAGCCAGGAAGCAAAGTGATACAAGCTTTCTTGAAAGGTTACGAAATCATTGATCCTAATTATGATATTATTGTTAAATTGGATGCTGATTTAGATATTCCTTTCAATTATTTTGAGACTATTTTAACTCATTTTAATCATGAGGAAGATATTGCAATGGTTGGTGGTTTTGCGTATATTGATAAGGACGGAAAATGGATTCTTGAAAATCTGACAGATAAAGACCATATTCGTGGCGCATTTAAGGCGTATAGAAAAAATTGTTACGAAAAAATTGGTGGATTACGCGCACATATGGGTTGGGATACAGTAGACGAATTGTTGTGTAAATATTATGGTTGGAAAGTTGTTACAGACGAATCTTTACACATCAAACATCTAAAACCAACTGGCGCGAGTTACAATAAATCGGCGCTTTACAAACAAGGTGCGGCTTATTATGCATTAGGTTATGGATTTTGGATTACATTAATTGCTGGCACAAAATTGGCTTTACGTAAAAAGAAACCCACATATATTTTGTATTATTTGAAAGGTTTTTTTGAAGCTAAAATTAATGGTACAAAAAAAATGGTAAATCGAGATCAAGAAAAATTCATCCGAAATTATCGTTGGTCGAAAATGAAACAAAAAATAAAAGGTTAAATCTAACATGCGATATTGGTTAACATACACACTATTTATATTTCCATTCATCAGCTTTGCACAAAATAAGTTGATTACTGGTTCTGTGGTTGTAGACGAAGGAAACGATTATATTTCCTCAGTTTCTGGTGCTCGTATAGAAAATCTGACGTCAGAAAGTAAGACATGTACAAGCTCTTCGGGTTATTATTCTATCCAAGCAAATGTTGGCGATACAATTTTGTTTGAAGCAGATTTTTTGATTCCAAGAAAAATTGTAGTCAATCAAAATATTTACAACAAAGGTTTTTTACAAGCACATTTGGATATTGAAACAATTGAATTGAGTGGTGCTACAATTGGTAAAGGCCCTTTACAACCTAAATATCACAAGGATAATAAAACAGATTTGTACGATAAAATGGGACTTGATCAACGTTTACGAGATTTAGAACCTAAAAGAGATATTGCAAAATTCAAGCCAATGGATGTTTTAAATCCTGTTCGATTGATTGGTCATATGAATGGATTTTATCGTGAGCAACGTCGTGTACGTAATTACGAAACAAAACTTTCTCTCGTTCAAGAAGTTAAACATTATTATCCTACAGATTTTTATACAAATCAATTACAAATTCCTGAATATAAAATAGAAGAATTTTTATATTATGTTAATGCGCGTTATCCGCTTCAAGAAAAAGTTTTGAGCAGACAATTTGGTACGATAATGATTGATTTAGAATCTTATGCGAAAGATTATTTGAATGAATTAAATCAAAACAAAAATCAATAATTCTTAATAGATTTTTAAAATTTAGCCAATAAACGTTAACAAAATTGATGCTAATTTATTAAGACTTATCTTCGTACAAATAATTAAACGTATAATCACGAACAATTGAAATCACTATTTACCATTCTAATATTGCTGTTGTCGAATTTTATTTTCGCACAAGAAAAATGGATTCAGGGAAACATTATCATTGATGATTCTGACGATACAGCAGAAGGAGTTTACGTTACAAATCTGAGAACAAATCATACAACAATTTCTAATTTTACAGGAACTTTTCTTATTCAAGCAAAAGTAAATGACACGCTAAAAATACAATCTGATTGGTACGAAAATCGACTAATTATCTTAAGACCAAATTTGTTCAATAAACAAACAATTGTAGTGCATTTAGCTGTACAGACAATTCAATTGAATACCGCATATATTGGTCAAAAATTGACAGGAATTCTTGAAAAAGATGTCAAAAATGGAAAAAAAGCTGATGTTGTAACAAAACTTTATAAAAGTCTTGGTGTTAATCCTGATATCAAACCTATAAAAGACACATCTTCGTTGAAAGCTGGATTTTTGAGTGGAGATATTACGTTGACGAGATTGGATATTGGGCGTATTTATGATGTTTTTTCTGGTAAAGCCAAACAACGAAAAGCATTGCTTGATTATGAAGATAAATACGATAAAATTACAAAAATTAAGAATTATTTTGGTGAAGATTATTTCACAAATGATTTAAAAATTCCGAAATTCAAAATCAGAGATTTCATTGAAAATGCATTAACAAATACCGAATCTAAAATAGAATTGAATGATGTAAATTATTTCAAATTACTTCAATTATTTAATTCTTACAGTAAAATATACCTCGACTTTTTATACGGAAAAGTACCAAATAATACGAAAATCATCAAAAAAGATACGATAGACGATTAAAAAAAGAGCTTGATAAATCAAGCTCTTTTTTTAGTTTTATAAGTTGTGTAAAATTAGTTTTTATAAGAAACCCATTTTATCATTTCTTTCACAGTTGGTTTTTTACCATAAATTAAAATCCCAATCCTATAGATTTTTCCAGCAATATAAACCATAAATATTGTACTGATTAACAGCAAAAATAAGGATAAAGCTAATTGCCAAATCGGAACATCGAACGGAATTCGAGTAATCATTGAGATGGGAGAAGTCAATGGAATCATTGATAACCAAAAAGCAACTGGACCATCAGGATTTTCGAAAGTTGTCATACTTCCGTAAAGTCCAATCATCATCGGAACTAAAGGAAAATATGTAAATTGTTGCGTATCTGTATCATTGTCAACCGCAGAACCAATTGCCGCAAAAACAGAGCTGTAGAACAAATATCCTAAGATAAAATAAGCAATAAAAGCAAAAATGATTAACGGATAATTAAACGTTAACAATACTTCGCTAATTTCTGTTACTTTTTGCATCATATCTGGATTAGTCTCAGCTAATTGTGCTTGATTCATCATTTGTTGCGACATATCCATTCTTGAAGCAGCAATTGTTGGAAATAAAATCAATAACCCCATTGTCATTCCAATCCATATAGCAAATTGCGTGACTGCAACCATTGTCGTTCCTAAGATTTTACCCATCATTAATTCGAAAGGTTTTACAGAAGAAATGATAATTTCTACAACGCGATTATTTTTTTCTTCAACCACAGAACGCATTACTTTTACACCATAAATCATCACAAACATGAAAATAATGTAAGTTAAAAACATCGATAATCCGATTTTTAACTCCATTCCTTTATCTTCTTTTCCGTCTGTAACGTTAAAAACATTCAGGTTAACACGTGCCTTAGAAGCTTCTAAAGCCGCTTTGTCAATACCAGATTTTGCCTGTTTTTCTTTTTCTATTTTATCACTAATCGTTCTCGAAAGTTTTTCTCGATCAGTAATTCCAAGATTTCCATTTGTGATTAATTCAGTATTTTTCTCGATATTTTCATAATTTCCATCTGTATTTTTCGGAATATGAAGAATCGCATTCAAATATTCGCTTCCTTTCAAAGTATCTTTGATAGATTTCAACTCTTGAGGCGTGTAAATACTGAACATCATTTGTTTAGTCGATTTAAACGAGGTTACAAATTCTGTACTTTCATCTACAATTGCAATGTTTTTCACTTCAGAATTATTCGCAGAACTCAAAAAGAAAATCACCGCTCCTGCCCCAACAATCAACAAAGGCGAAAGAAAAGTCATAACAATAAACGCTTTGTTTTTTACTTGAGAAAAGAACTCGCGTTGTGCAACTAAAAATATATTTTTCATTTGAAAATTAGCTTAAAGATTAGGAATTGAACTTTGTTTAACAGCTTCCAAAAACACATCATTCATCGAAGGAATAATTTCTTTGAATTGATGAACTTGCCCCACTTGCATCAATTTATCTAAAATCACATTAGTTGGTGTTTCTTTATTGTACAACAAATTAAATTCAGTTCGTTGATTAACGTTTCGAACATCCGAAATTTCAAATTCATTCGCTAAATTTTGAAGAGAATCAGCGGGAATTTCATTCAATTGAATCGAAAATTTCCCAGTTTTAAATTGATTTCTAACTTCTTCAATTGTTCCATCTAATACTTTATTCGATTGATTAATCAAAGCAACATGATCACACATTTCCTCTACAGATTCCATACGATGCGTCGAAAAAATAATTGTCGTTCCTTTATCTCTTAATTCAAGAATTTCATTCGCAATAATTTGTGCATTTACAGGATCAAAACCACTAAAAGGTTCATCGAAAATCAGCAAAGAAGGATTGTGAATAACTGTAATCACAAACTGAACTTTTTGTCCCATTCCTTTCGACAACTCGCTCAATTTCTTGTTCCACCAAGACATCATATCAAGTTTCTCGAACCAATATTCGGTACGTTTTTTAGCTTCCGCAGAAGAAAGACCTTTCAGTTTTGCAAAATACAGTGCCTGTTCTCCAACCTTCATATTCTTGTACAAACCACGTTCTTCTGGCATATAACCAACTTGACCGATTGATTTTTTCGTCAAAGGTTCTCCATTTAGTAAAATCGTTCCACTATCTGGCGCCGTAATTTGATTAACAATACGAATAAAAGTCGTTTTTCCAGCACCATTTGGTCCCAAAAGTCCATAAATAGAACCTTGTGGAATATTGATACTAAAATTATTAAGCGCAACTTTATCTTTATATTTTCTTGTTAAGCCTTGAGCTTGCAATAAAAATTCCATTTTCTATATCATTTGATTTGTAAAATTAGTAAGAAGAAAATAAATTTTGTTACAGATTTTAATGAGATTCATTCGGATCCCATACAATTTCTTTAAAATTAATCACTTTATCATTTATAATCTCCACACCTTCATTCTCTAACAATTGCTGCATCAAACTCGAAGGATTAAAATGATGTTTTCCAGTTAACAAACCATTTCTGTTTACAACACGATGCGCAGGAACATCTTCTCGATTATGTGCATGATTCATTGCATAACCAACCACGCGAGCCGAAAATTTTTCTCCTATATATTTTGCAATCAATCCATAAGTAGAAACACGTCCTTCGGGAATTTGACGAACTATTTCATAAATTTTCTCATAAGTATCAGAAATGATTTTTGTCATAATCTAAACATTTATTGTAAATTTAAAGAAAGTAATAGAATATGAGCCAAAAAGTTCCAATTAAATCTCTTTTAAGCCGACCACGTTTTAAGGTTTTTACGCATTTATCAAAACAAGAATTTATTGATTTAATCAAAAAACACCTTGAAACAAATTCGACTGAATACGGAGGTTATGCCAATCAGGAAGTTGCGATGATTCGTGTCCGCAAAGACAAAGATAAATATTGGCACCCGCAATTACAAATCAGAATTGAAGATGACGATGATCATCCTGACTATTTGGTTGTAAGAGGAATTATTGGTCCCCCTTCTAATGTTTGGACATTTTTCGCATTTTTGTATGGTTTGAGCGGAGCTATTTTTATCACCTTAGGCTCTTATGCGGTTTCCGAATATATTGTACAAGGAAATAGTGTATGGATTTGGAGTATTCCTATTGCATTATTGATTACTTTAGGAACCTATTTAGCGAGTTTATATGGTCATTATTTGGCAAAATATCAGCTAGGAAGATTGTATCATTTCGTGAATGAATTGCTTCGTGATGCAGAGTTTTATCAAAATAGCGACGAAATCAAAGAATAAAAAAAGCGACCTAAATAGGTCGCTTACAAGAAATATGTTGAGATAATATATTAATTAGATTACTTTCACATTAACGGCGTTGATGCCTTTTTTTCCTTGTTCTAAGTCAAAAGATACTTTATCGTTTTGAGCTACTTTGTCTGTTAAACCAGAAACGTGTACGAAGTACTCTTTTCCTGATTCGTCATCTTTAATAAATCCGTATCCTTTTTCTTCATTAAAGAATTTTACAGTTCCTTTATTCATAGTATTTTATTTTCGTTGATAAAGATATAAGATTTATTTACAAAACCAATATTAATTTTTAGTTTTTTTTATAACAATTTTTTTAGCCTATAATTTCATTATAATTTTGTCTCAAATCATAATATTTTGGCAGGAATTTATATTCATATCCCGTTTTGTAAACAAAAATGCAGCTATTGCGACTTTCATTTTTCGACAAATCTTCAACATAAATCAAATTTAATTCAAGCAATTAATAAAGAACTTGAGATCAGAAAAGATGAAATTTCAACACCTTTAGAAACAATTTATTTTGGAGGAGGAACACCTTCTATCCTATCCGAAATTGAATTAGAAAGTATTTTCGAAACGATTTATAAAAATTATTCAACCAAAAATTTAAAGGAAATTACACTCGAAGCGAATCCTGATGATTTGAATAAAGAAAAACTTAATTTCTTAAAATCAACTCCGATTAATCGTTTTTCGATTGGTGTTCAATCATTTTTTGAAGAAGATTTGAAATTAATGAATCGAGCACATAATGCACAAGAAGCTGAGACTTCGATAAAATTGGCGCAAGATTTTGGTTTCGAAAATATCACTATTGATTTGATTTATGGTTCTACGACCACAACCAACGAAATGTGGAAGCAAAATTTGCAAAAAGCAATTGAGCTGAATGTTCCACATATTTCTTCTTATGCGTTAACAGTCGAAGAAAAAACAATTTTAGATCATCAAATCAAAAAAGGAATCACAAAACCGGTTGATGAAGATCGTCAAAACGAACAATTTCAACTTTTAGTTGACACTTTAACTTCGAATGATTTTATTCAATATGAAATCTCCAATTTCGGAAAAGAAGAGTATTTTTCTTTACACAATTCTAATTATTGGAAAGGAATTCATTATTTAGGAATTGGACCTTCTGCGCATTCTTATAACGGAAAAACTCGTGCTTGGAACATTGCAAATAATTCTAAATACATACAAGCTATCAACGAAAATAATCTACCTCAAGAAATTGAAGTTTTAAATGAAGTAGAAAAATTTAATGAAATGATAATGATAGGATTGAGAACAATTTATGGAATAGATTTAAATCGAATTAATTCAGAATTTTCTCAACCTTTAGTTAATTCTTTTCATCAAGAACTCAATCAATTAATCAACGAAAATTTAGTCGAAAAGAAAGAAAATAAAATTATTTTGAAACCCGAAGCAAAATTTTTCGCAGACGGAATTGCTTCTAGATTATTTTACATCAATTAATTTGTTAAATTTGCGATATGAATGATAACAGACCAATTGGTGTTTTCGACTCTGGAGTTGGTGGTTTGACGTTTGCAAAAGAAATAAAACGTCTGCTACCAAACGAAAGTTTGATCTATTTTGGCGATACTCAAAATTTGCCTTATGGAGAAAAATCGAAAGAAGCGATTACACAATTTTCGGTAGACATTACTAATTTTTTAATAGACAATAATTGTAAAGCGATTTTAGTTGCATGTAATTCTGCAACCGCTAATTCGTTGAAAGAAATTAGAGAAGCTGCAGGAAAAGATGTTCCTGTTATCGATGTTATTTCGCCTGTTGCGGAGAAAGTTTCGTTCGAATTAAGAGAAAAGATAGGTGTTATTGCAACAAAAGCAACTGTAAATTCGGGCGCGTACAAGAAAGCAATTCGTCGTCGAAATAAACATATTACGGTTATTGAAATGGCTACTCCTCTCTTAGTACCTGTTATCGAAGAGGGTTTTACAAATTCTACGATTTCTAAAGCAGTTTTAGAAACGTATTTATTGAACAAAAAATTAGAAGGAATTGATTCGATTATTTTAGGATGTACGCATTATACACATCTGGAAAAAGAAATCAATCAAGTATTTGAAGGAAAAGTTGATATCGTAAATTCACCTTTAATTGTCGTGAATCAAGTAATTTATCAATTGGCAAAAGAAGGAAAATTGGCTGCGAAAGATACTGTTGCAAACTATACATTTTATATTTCTGACAATACAGATAATATTATAAAAGTGGCAAAAAAATTCTTTGGAAAAGATATTCAATTAATTGAGAAAAATTTAGAAACGAAATAGAACCGACCATTATTTGTCGGTTTTTTTATAAAATATTACGAACAAACAATAACAAATCATTACATGGAAAAATCAGCAGAATTAATTGCATTAGAAGAAAAATACGGAGCGCATAACTATCACCCACTTCCAGTTGTATTGGAAAAAGGTGAAGGTGTTTACGTTTGGGATGTTGATGGAAAAAAATATTTCGACTTTTTATCAGCTTATTCAGCTGTTAATCAAGGTCACTGTCATCCTAGAATTATTAAAGCGTTGAAAGATCAAGCCGAAAAATTAACGTTAACTTCTCGTGCTTTTTATAATGCGGAATTAGGAAAATACGAAAAATTTATCACAGAATTATTCGGTTTCGATAAAGTATTGCCAATGAATACGGGTGCAGAAGCTGTAGAAACAGCGCTAAAAATTGCTCGTAAATGGGGTTACGAAAAGAAAGGAATTCCAACTGGTGAAGCGATTATTGTAGTATGTAAAGACAATTTCCATGGTCGTACAACTACTATTATTTCTTTCTCGAATGATGAAGATGCACGTAAAAATTTCAATCCTTACACAAGTGGTTTCGAAGCTGTAGAATACAATGATGTTGAAGCTTTGAAACAAATTTTAGAAGAAAAAGCAGATAAAATTTGTGGATTCTTAGTAGAACCAATTCAAGGAGAAGCTGGTGTTAATGTACCTTCTGAAGGATATTTGAAAGCTTGTGAAGAATTATGTAAACAACATAATGTTTTATTTATCGCGGACGAAATTCAAACAGGAATCGCACGTACAGGAAAAATGTTAGCAATCGATCACGAAAATATTGATGCTGATGTTTTAATCTTAGGTAAAGCCGTTTCAGGTGGAGCTTATCCAGTATCTGCAGTTTTAGCAAATGATGAAATAATGAATGTCATCAAACCAGGACAACACGGTTCTACTTATGGAGGTAATCCATTAGCTGCGGCTGTTGCTACAGAAGCTTTGCAAGTTGTTTTGGACGAAAAATTAGCTGAAAATTCTGAAAAATTAGGACAAATTTTTAGAACAGAAATCACGAAAATGGCTGAAGAATTTCCATTATTCAAATCAGTTCGTGGAAAAGGTTTATTAAATGCAATTTTAATCAACGATACACCAGAATCTGAAACAGCATGGAATTTCTGTGTTGCAATGAAAGACAACGGATTATTAGCCAAACCTACACACGGAAACATCATTCGTTTCGCTCCTCCTTTAGTGATGAACGAAGAACAATTACACGAATGTTTAGCGATTATTCGTAAAACTGCACAAGAGTTTAATAAATAATCAACAATAAAATGATATAGAAAAAACCTGATGAAATTTCATCAGGTTTTTTTATATTCGAAACTTTAATTAACACTATGAATTCTTTTAAAATAAACGTTTCCGAAACGTACAAAAAGGCGCAAAAAAAATCGGCAGTATGGATTGCTCTTTTCTTGATTACTCTCTTCTTTTCTACAATTTTGAGCATCATCATTTTCATAATTTGTGTTTGTGGAGGAATCGCTATCGTCATTGCTAAACCAATGTGGATTACCATTTTTTTAGGTTTGGGACTGTTGGCTTTAGGAGGTTTAATCGTTTACTATAATATTAAATTTATTCTAAATATTTTCAAAAAAACAGCTACAAATGGAATTGAAATTTTTGAAACGGATCAACCAGAATTATTCAAATTAATAAAAGCAACCGCAGATAAAGTTGGCACAAAACATCCCAAAAAAGTATTTATTATTGATGATGTAAATGCATATGTTTCCTATTCGAACAATTTGCAAAGTTTAGTTTTTCCAACAAGAAAAAACTTATCCATTGGCGTTGGTTTGCTTCATGGTATTTCTCAAAATGAGTTAAAAGGAATTATTGCGCACGAATTTGGGCATTTTTCTCAAAAATCAATGACAATTGGTAGCCATGTTGGAAATGCGACCAAAATTATGGAAGATATTTTATACAGTAATCAAACCTTAAAATTTGATGTTGATAATTTAGGCCAAATTAATGGAATTGTTGGTTTTATTTCAATGGGCGCTGTTGCTTACAATAAAATGATTGAATCTATTTTGAAAATAATTCACAAAAAATTAGAATTCAATTATCTAAAATTAAGTCGAGAAATGGAATTTCATGCTGATCAAATTGCAACAAATGTTGTGGGAATTGAGACGATGAGCAAACCATTATTGAGAATAGAATTGTATCAATTTGTTTACCAAGAATTAGCTAATTTTTATACAAATTTACAAGATGATAAAAAGTTTTAGACTAATATTTATCAAAACATGAATCAATTAGTTGACTTTTATATCGATGATTACGAACTTTTTTTAGAAAATAATTTAGCTATTGTTGGAATTAATGAATTTAATCAAAATCATTCTTTACTACAATTTGAAGATTTATGGTCGACACATCCAGAAATGGACAAACGTTTGGCAAATATAGCGTCTACAAATCATCATTCTGAAATAGATAAATCTCCAAAAGCAATTACATTACTTCAAAAAAATAATGAATTTGAAGAAGAATTTACATTCAATTTTTTCTTTCAATTAAATTTATACCGTGTTAATGAAATAAATAATTCAGAATTTATTGAAACGTTTAAAACCATTTATAATAAATACAATTACCCTAAAGTTTACAATCATTTTTTTACAAATTATGATTTACCTTTTGATCGAATTAAAGAAGTTGATTTAACGAATAAACAACAAAATATTCCTACGAATGAATTGTTTTCGGATGAAAATATTTTAGTTGCAAAACAATATTTAGCTTTACAAATTGATTTACTTCAATTAGATTTTTTTACTGGTCAAAAAAAGCCGCAACCATTCAAATACAACAATGTTGTTTACAATAAAAAACAAGATGTACTGAAAGTTAAAGAAGAATTAGAGCAAATAAATAAGGAAAAAGAAGCTGAGTTCTCAGAATATTTAGACAATATCAAAATATTTTTCAAATCTAATTTAGATGAACAAAAAACTATTTTGTTAGAAGATTGCATCAAAGTTGAAGCAGATTTATCAGCAAATATTCAATTGGTAAATGAAATTAGAACTCATATTAATTTTGCAACAAAACCCATTCATGAAAAGCTAAGAATCGAAGCTTTAACAGTTTTGAATAATCAAATAGAGCAACTTAAAAATGTAACAAAAGATATTCTACAAAGTGAAATCGCAAAGGAAAAAATAACTATTCGAGAAATTGAAAATGCACAATATTTTATAGATGAAGATTGGATTTTCTTTTTTGACTCTACAGGTTATAACAACAATGCTTTTGAAAATTTAATCGAAAATTTATACTTTGTAGATCAAGTTTCAAATAACTTATTGTTTCAAAAAAAAGCTGCTTTCCTAAAAGAATACGAACCATTATTAGACTATACATCAAAAACAAAAGCCTCTTAATTAGAGGCTTTTGTTTTATATCTTAAGGTGCTAAACGCTCTTTTTTCCAATCAAAATCGTCTTGTAAAACATAACGAACTCTATCGTGTAAACGACTTGGACGTCCTTGCCAAAACTCTATCTCAGTTGGACGAATCAAGAAACCTCCCCAATGTGCTGGACGAGGAATTTCTTTTCCTTCGTATTTTTTTTCTAATTCCAATTCCTCTGTCGCTAAATCTTCGTGCTCATCAATCACAGAACTTTGCGCCGAAATCCAAGCGCCTAACTGGCTACTTCTTGGACGTGTTTCGAAATATCCATCCGAATTATTATCCGAAGTTTTTTCAGCCACACCTTTTATAATAATCTGTCTTTCTAGAAATGGCCAAAAAAATGACAAACAAACTTTCGGATTTTCTAATAAAGCTTTTCCTTTCTGACTGTTGTAATTCGTATAAAAAATAAAACCTTCGTCCGTATATCTTTTCAATAAAACAACACGCGTTCTCGGAAATCCATCTTCACCAATCGTTGCAACAGACATCGCATTTGCTTCATCCACTCCATCCGATTCTTCAGCTTGCAGAAACCAATCACGAAATTGTTCGATCGGATTTTCTCTTAACGAATCAAAATTCATCGACTGTTTTTCGTAAACTTTTCTTTTATAACTTAAATCTTGTTTCATTAATGATTATTTTATATTTTTAAACAGCTAATTGTATATTTCGTTAAGATTTCACGTAACAAAACCGAAACAAAAATGTCTATCAAAAGTATAAAAAAAGGAGTTATTTTGGTCGCAAAACCAACATTAAGTAACGATATTTTTCAGAGAAGTGTAATTTTAATTACAGAACACTTAGAATCTGGAAGTATTGGTTTTATTCTTAATCATTCTTCTCATATTCCGATTAGTATTTTTGTATCTGAAATGGAGTCTGCATCTATTGTTTTTGAAGGTGGACCTGTCGATAAAGAAAACATCTATTATATTCACAAACGACCTGATTTAATCAGAAATAGTGAAAAAATTACTAAAAATTTATATTGGTCTGGCGTATATGAAGATGTGCGTGATGCAGTAAATCAGAATTTGATTAGTCAAGATGAAATCAAGTTTTTTATTGGATATTGTGGTTGGGCACCAAAGCAAATCAAAGATGAATTAAACAATAATTCGTGGGCTGTAACGGATTTGGATTTTGATATTTTTGAGCGTTGGGATGCTGATTTGTGGAAAAAATTGATGAAACAGCTTGGAGGTGAGAACTTAATTTGGCTAAACACCCCCGCTGATCCTTCTATGAATTAATCAATTATAAATACTTAAAAATCGATTTTGTTTTGTCTAAAGTGTATTCTTTTTTACGATTTTTGGTAATTGGTAAAATTCCAATTCCATCAATCAAAATGAAAACTTCTTCTGCCTTCTGAATTTCAAATGGAAAAATTTCGACTTCTTCTACTTTAAATTCTTCGGCTTTATTAATTTTTGTAATGAAATTATTTCTCAAAACACTAGTAATAACACCTTCTTCTTTTTTCGGTGTACGAATCGTTTCTCCATTCACAACAAAAATATTTCCTCGTAAAGAACGCGCCATTTTTTTGTTTGCATTTAGCAAAATAATATCAGCATAATCATTCTCTAAACGATAGATTTCTGCAATATTTTCTTCTGGACGATACGTATTCACAAGTGAATAAAATGCAGTATTGATCGCATAATCTTTGTAAACATCAATTTCGTTTTCAGCTTGTAAAAACTCCCAATCATTTTCACTATTTTCAATGGAAATCAAATAATTGATGGATGCTTTTAGATAATCTTCCTCATCATTTCTGAACGCAAAAAATTCTACTTTCCCTGATTTGGTCTGATTTGCTTCTGCTAATAAATTGATTTGTTCTTGAAAAAATTCTGGTGTAAAATCTAACGGAATATTCATGCGGTAAATACGCATAGAAGCCATTAAATTGAAATAATGATCTTCCCAATCAATAATTTCACCATTTACAAATCGCAAAATTTCTTTTACAGCATCACCATTACGAAAAGCTCTGTTCTGAATTCCTATTTCTGCATTTGCTTTTTCGACAATAACGCCACCTAAGTTAATTTTCAAAATAATAGATTTTAAACAGATCCTAAGATTTTTTTTAGATCTTCAATTTGACTTTCCCACAATTGTTTTGATTCTTCTACTTCGTCTTCATCAGCAAAATCTGTAATAACTAATGATACATCGTTCGTTAAATCGTCTTCTACAATTGTTAATTCGAAGAAATATTTTGTATCTTCATCATATTCCCATTGAAAGCGCACGTATCCATCTTGCTTAGATTTCATCAAAAATGCAGATTCTTCGTGTCCATCCCAAATAAAAGTATATTTTTCTCCACGAGAATTTACGTTATCTGCAAACCATTCTGATAAACCAGAAGGGTTTGAAATATAGTTATATAGCAAAGACGGTGAAGACTTGATTGAAAATTCTACTTGATATTTCTTTTTTGGCATAATTCTATTTTATTGAAGTCGCAAGATATAAAATGAATTGTATCTACCAAAGAAAATCAAAATAAGTTTTGTTATAAAATCAAAAAAAAATTACCTTTGCAAAAATTAAAATTTAGGCGAGGTAGCTCAGATGGTTAGAGCGCAGGATTCATAACCCTGAGGTCGGCAGTTCGATTCTGCTCTTCGCTACAAATAAAAAGCCCAAACAGACAATCTGTTTGGGCTTTTACTTAACTACTAAAACCTATACTAATCTAAATAACCTACTACTTGATAAGCTCTTGTTCCTCTATTGTAAATTTTTTGGTACAAAACACCTCCAAATTCATACAGATATTCTCCTCCATAATCTACTCTTTCATATCCTGCTGGTAACGCATATACGATAGCACCTAGTGGAGCTTGAACTACTTCATAATAATTTCTATTTGGGCTGTAATAAACACCTTCGTAGAAATAATATGGATTTCTATTACCAATATTAATTGTTACATAACCTACTGGTAAAATATTAATTCTAAATCCTACATATGGCATATATCTCACATATCCATTGTTATAAGGACGATAGTAAATACCATTGTTTCCGTAGAAGTTATAACTGTTATACGAATACTTGTTATAGTTTCTTACATTCACATTAGAAACTGGTCGGTTTCCTCTGTTGTATGAGCTAGAATTTATACGAACTGGATTGTTGTAGAAATCTCTGTTTTTTAAACTCTCAGATCTATTGCCTTGATTTCCTTGGCTATTTCTACTATTATTCCAATCTTTATTAGAACTTGGTCTGCTACCTACAATAGCAGTATTATTTCTATCTATACGTGTACTAGTTTCACGTTCTGTTCTATTTGTAGAATTTTTCCAAGATTCATTCGTAGAATTTCCACGACCTATTCTTTCTGTTCTATTTCCTTCAATACGGCTAGTTCTATTTTCTGTTCTAGCCATTTCAGAGCGTCCATTCCCTTGACTTCTTGAAGTTGCTTCTCTTGAAGAAGAACTTCTCTCACCACCTCTTTGACCTCTATCTTGAGCATTTACACCAACAGCTAACATGGCTGTAAAAGCTACTCCTAAAAGTGTAAATTTAATTTTTTTCATCACCCAACTTTTTAATAAATTAAGACATTTCTCCTAATACTATTTCCGTGCCATAATTATAAGTTTAAACCATAGAAAATGTTATAACAATCAAAATAATTTATAAGCCATTCAAATTCAATGAATTGCATTAACAATTTTGTTTGACAATTTTGTTAAATATTTTTATTCCTGACATCGTTTGTATTGATTTCTGAATTGATTACTTTTGTTTTTAAGAAATTATATAAAATGATTGACGTTAAAAATGCTTACATCGCCTTTATTAGTTTACAAAAAGTTGGACATAAAGTTCGAGAAGAAGCTAACATTTTTGCCGATAAAACACTAGAATACGATGAATCTAAGGAAGAACAATTGGTACCTTTCTTATTAAGTCCTTTCAAAAAAACACTCGAAATTAATCGTTTCACGCATTATACAGAAAAGTTAGAATTTAATGTTTTGTATAATCAATGCAAGCAAATGTTTGATGAAGAAATAGATTTTATCGATTTTTCGCAAGAAGTTTTAAGTCATTTATACGAGAAATCATTACATCCGCAGATCAAAAGTGGTGAAGTTTTTATTGCCCTTTTCGAAAATATGATGTTCGACGGAATTCCTTGCCGTGGAATTGGAATTTATAAATTAGAGAATAAGAAGAAATTCTTGCGTTTTGACGAATCACGTGGTTTAGATTACAACATTTGGAAAGGTTATAAGCTAGAAGGAATCGACAAAGCCTGTCTTATTCTTGATGCTTATCGCGACGAAGGTTTCCGCGTCTACTCTATCGATGATAAAAATGTGGAGTCAGAATATTGGAAGAAAAATTTCTTGGAAATTGATTTGATTAAGGATAACAATTACCATACGAAGAAATATATGGAGTTGATTACAGATTTCTCGAATGATTTTCTTTTGGATAAAACAGACAAAAAACAACAAGCAGAATTTATCTCAAATTCGATAAATGTGTTGAATTCGAATGAAGTTGTAACGAATGAAATTTTTGAAGATCAAGTTTTGAAACCTTTCGAAATTATTGATGAATTCAAAGAATATAAGAAAGATTATAGCGAAAATAATCGTGTTGAATTTGTGGAAGCTTTCGAAGTTTCAGTTCCAACTTTGATGAAAGAATCTAAGAAAATTAAAAGTGAAATTAAATTAGATACAAAGATTAACATCAAATTAGATTTGACAAATCCTGATGCAGCTGAAGAATATTTGGAGCGTGGTTTTGACGAAGAAAAGAAAATGTATTATTATAAAGTCTATTTCAATTCTGAACAATAAATTAAAGGCTCCTATTTTGGAGCTTTTTTTTTGATATTAATTCAATTTCAAAATACATTGATGATTCAAAATCTCAAAACCATTTTTCAGCCAAAAACCTTTTGCAAATTGATTTTCAGCTGTAAATTCTAATTCAATATATGCTTGATCGTTCAAGAAATTTATCGCTTCTTTAACCAATTTAGAAGCGATGTTTTGATTGCGATAATTTGCATCAACATACAACGAATCTATTCTTCCTTTTGATTTAATCACAAAATATTTCGGACGAAGATGTTTCGAACAAATAATATATCCCGTCAACTGATTTTCTATTTCGGCTACAAATATTTTTATATTCTGTTGATGTAAAATTCCCTTGAAAAAATCATCAATATCATGTTTGTAGGTCAAATCTATTTGATACAATGCATTAAACTCTTGATGATGTTGTAACAATTTTATCATCATTCTTTTCAGTTCAGGAATATCATTTTCTACGGCAATTCTTATCATATCTAAAAATAAAAAAATCCAGTTAAAAAACTCTAACTGGATTTACTAAAAACTATTGTTTATCTAGTTTTATTTTGTCTTGACCTTGTTGCAATTGATACAACTCTATAATATCCTCAATTGGATAATTAAACCAATCAACTTGTTTTTTGATTTTCGAATTTTGATCTAAATACAAATATGTCGTGAATTTCATCGCTGGAAACTTCATTCCATTATAGGTATAAGGCGAAAATTCTCCGTTTGCAATAATCATCGAATCGTTAGAAAATAATTCATTTACTTTCAATAATTTATTATTTTCATATTGCATCGTTTGATCACTCCAACGAATAATATCATTCAATAAATAACGCGGATCTACCGTAGAACCTCCCGAATATTGTGCTACATTTTCATATACCAAACTATCATTGTAAAAAGACAACATTTTCTTGTAATCTTTTCGAGATGAATAATTTTCGAAAAAACGTTTTCCTAATTCATCATTTTTACTGGCTGAAGAAGAATTACAACTTACTAAAAAAGTAATTGCAATAAGACTTAAAATCCATGTAAATTTTATTTTCATTTGTCTGAAATTCTTGTTAAATAATTTTCACCATTATCATCAGCCATTCCATCTTCATTGAGAATCATAATCTCCGAATTGTCCGACCAACGTAAAAATTGAAAAGGTAATTTTTTCTTTTTTGAATCAATCTCCATCAACGATCCATCATCTTTTTTGAATAATTCTCCGTTATAAGATTGACCTTTGTATTCAGCAGTAAATTTATCATCTGCTAATTTCAAAACAATTTTATCCCCAAAATATTTTCCTTCAAAAACACCCTTATAAACAAGCGTTTCATTTGTAAAAACAGAATTTTTTTCTAAAGACAATACATCTTCATGCGATAAGCTATCTGAACTTTTATCCACTTCTACATTGTCCTTTTTACAAGAAAATAAAAAGAGTTGACTGATAAATAGCAAAAAGAAAATCTTTTTCATCTGAGATGAATTATTTTTTCACGAATTGTTCAACATCTTTTCTCGAAATTGGATCATCACCCAAAATCAATAAACGTTCAACAACATTTCTTAACTCACGAATATTTCCTGACCAATCTAATTCTTTCAAAGCATCATACGCTGAATTATCAAAAGATTTTTGACTTGTTGTATCAGTAATAAAATGTTCAACCAAAGCAGGAATATCATCTTTACGATCATTAAGTGCTGGAACATTAATGATAATTACCGCTAAACGATGGTATAAATCCTCGCGAAAACGACCTTCCTCAATCTCTTTTCGTAAGTCTTTATTTGTTGCAGCAATTACACGAACATTTACATTAATCTCTTTCTCAGAACCAACTGGCGAAACTTTTCCTTCTTGTAGCGCACGCAAAACTTTTGCTTGAGCAGAAAGACTCATATCCCCTATTTCATCTAAAAAAATTGTTCCTCCATTTGCCAATTCAAACTTACCTTGCTTGTCTTTAACAGCTCCAGTAAACGATCCTTTCACATGACCAAACAATTCACTTTCGATTAATTCAGCTGGAATTGCCGCACAATTCACTTCAACCAAAGGTTTTACATTACGATTACTTTTCTCGTGTAAATGATGAGCAACCAACTCTTTACCTGTTCCATTTGGACCAAGAATCAATACACGAGCGTCTGTAGCAGCCACTTTATCTATAATTTGTTTTACTTCTGCAATTGCAGGAGCATCACCAATCATTTCATATTTTTTAGCAACTTTTTTCTTTAAAGCTTTATTTTCTTTCTTCAATTCTTTATTCGAAGACAGCAACGATTTACGGTCTAAAGCATTACGAACAGTCGTCAATAATTTATTAAGATCTGGTGGTTTTGAAATAAAATCGTACGCACCTTTTTTGATCGCATCTACAGCCAAATCAACATCTCCGTGCCCCGTTATCATCACCATTGTTAAATCAGGATTGTATTCCATCGCTTCCGATAAAACTTCCATCCCATCTTTCAACGGCATTTTTATATCACTTATAATTAAGTCGTATTCTTTTTCTTTTATTTTTTCAAGCCCTATAGCTCCGTTTTCAGCTTCATCCACATTCCATTTTGGATTTTCGTCCATTAAAATGCTTTTCAAAACGTTGCGAATTGCCTGTTCATCTTCGATTAATAAGATATTTGACATCGTTTAGATCGTTTATTTTTGTAAAATTAAAATAGACTCAAAGATAATTGAAATTATTATTTTTGAGTCTACTTTTGATATAGATTTTAATACTTTTTTTAAGATGTTTTCACTTTTCGTGCATTTTCTAAACCTAATTCTTTTATAGAAACTTCTCTCATTTCTATTTTTCGAATTTTCCCTGAGATAGTCATAGGGAATTCTTGTACAAACTTCCAATATTTAGGACGTTTGAAATGAGCAATGGATAAACAATAAGCCTTCAATTCGTCTTCTGTTACACTAATACCATCTTTCACTTTCACCCAAGCCATTACTTCTTCTCCATATTTGATACTTGGAACGCCAATAATTTGAACATCAGAAATTGATTCATGTTCGTACAAAAAATCTTCAATCTCTTTTGGTGAAATATTTTCTCCTCCTCTGATAATAATATCTTTAATTCGTCCAGTAATATTAATATAACCATCAACATCCATAGTCGCTAAATCACCAGTATGCAACCAATTATTTTCGTCAATAACTTGCGCAGTTGCTTCCGGATTGTTCCAATATTTTTGCATGACGGAATAACCTCTTGTACAAAATTCACCAGCAATTCCACGAGGTAAAATATCTCCTGTTTGCGGATCAATAATCTTAATTTCTAAATGATCTTGAACTGTTCCAACCGTCGAAACTTGCTTTTCTAAAGGTGTTCCGATAATAGTTTGTGTAGAAACTGGCGAAGTTTCTGTCATCCCATAACAAATCGAAACTTCTTTCATATTCATTTTAGCTTGCACTTTCTTCATAATTTCAATCGGACAAGGCGAACCAGCCATTACACCAGTTCTCAAAGATGTTAAATCGAAACGATCAAAATTTGGTAATTCTAATTCCGCAATAAACATCGTCGGAACTCCATAAAGTGATGTACACTTTTCCATTTCGACTGCATTTAAAGTCTTTGCAGGATCAAAACTATCCGAAGGAATTACCATACAAGCGCCATGCGAAGTACACGCCATATTACCAATTACCATTCCGAAACAATGATAAAATGGAACAGGAATACAAACACGATCACGATGCGTATAATTTAATCGAACACCAATAAAAAAACCATTGTTCAATAAATTATGATGCGTTAAAGTTACTCCTTTTGGAAAGCCTGTTGTTCCAGATGTATATTGAATATTTACAGCATCATCAAACTGAACAGATTGCTCTATTTGATGCACTTCTGAAGTCGAAATTTCTTCTCCTTTAATCAAAAAATCATCCCAATTTTCTTCAAAAATAATGATATGTTTTAGTAATTTCGCATTCTCTTTTACATTATTCAACATCACTTTATACTCACTTGTTTTGAAGCTTAAAGAAGCAAAAACTGCAGAAATTTCAGCTTGATTTAATACAAATTCGAGTTCATTTTCACGATAAGCAGGATTCAAATTAACCAAAATCATTCCCACACGGGCCGTTGCATATTGTAACAATGTCCATTCCGCACGATTTGGCGCCCAAATACCTACGCGATCTCCTTTTTGCAAACCAATTGCAATCAATGATTTTGCTATTTGTTCGGTTTGTGAATAAAATTCTGTATACGTCGCTCTATAATTTTGATCTACGCAAACCAAAGCCTCTTGTTGCGGATATTTTGCAACTGTATTTCGTAAATTTTCGCCAATTGTTTCTCCTAAAAGAGGATATTGTGATGCACCACTTGAGTATGATAAGTTAGAAATCATGCGCTTATATTCTATGTTTTTAAAATTACTTTCCAACTCAAACTTAACAACGATTTTCAGGAAAATAAATTTATCAAATACAAGATTTATGATTTCTAAAAGAATCGTATTTTTTTATTAAAATCAAAAATGAATTCAAAAAAATGAAGGTTTATTTTTAACAAATACTTAAAATAACTCCATCAAATTATCCTTAAATTGTAAAAAATTACTGAAAAATGAATACAATAAACCACGACAATTATACTTCTATTTACGATGGAATAGAAGTTGTAGATGCTTTACAGACACGTATTGCTGACATCAAGAAAACATTAATAATTGTAACAGAATTAGATAAATGGGATTATGCATATGCAGAAGGTAAATGGACTATCAAAGAAATGATACAACATTGTATAGATTGTGAACGTATTTTTTCTTATCGTGCGCAACATATTGCGAGAGAAGATTCTCAAACGTTGAATTTCTTTGATGAAAATGCCTATGTGTTGAATTCGAACGCAAATGAAAGAAAGCCTGAAGAATTAATAAAAGAATGGACTAATTTGATGAAAGCAACTTACTTTCAGTTTGAATCTTTTAATGATCAAACTTTAAACAAAATAGGAAAAGTTGGTAATCGAGAGTATTCTGTTGAGAAAATCGGTTATGTAATGGCTGGTCATTCCATCCATCATATGAATGTAATTAATGAACGATATTTATAAAAAAAGTCAGCTTCTAAAAAGCTGACTTTTTTATTTCGGCATCACATTATAAGTTGGATCTTCTTCGATATTTACCTCAATAACGCTTTTTGCATTTTCTAATAATCGAATAGAATCTTTACTCAAATGTCGCAAAATTACAATTTTATCTTGTTGAGCATATTTAGATGTAATAATATTTAAAGCTTCAATTGCACTCATATCAACTATTCTACTCTCTTTCAAATCTATAATAATTTCTTTTGGGTCAGAATTAATTTCAAATTTCTCTAAAAAAGTAGAAGTTGAACCAAAGAAAAGAGGTCCATAAATCTCATATATTTTTCGTCCATTTTCATCAATAGATTTTCGTGCTCGAATACGTTTTGCATTATCCCAAGCAAAAACCAAAGCTGAAACGATAACACCAACAAAAACAGCTAAAGCAAGATTATGTAACACAATCGTGATAATCGCCACCAAAATACTCACAAACACATCTGATTTTGGCATTTTTGTTATTAATTTAAAAAATCCCCATTTAAAAGTCGAGATTGCAACCATCATCATTACACCTACAAGTGCTGCCATTGGGATTTTCTCAATCACTGGAGCGCCAATTAGAATAATAATCAAAATAGTAATAGCTCCAATTGCTGGTCCTAATCTCGAGCGAGATCCTGCATCTAAATTAACAAACGTCTGAGCAATCATAGCACAACCTCCCATTCCACCGAAAAAACCGTTTGTAATATTTGCAGCACCTTGCGCCAAACATTCTTTATTCGACGAACCTTTCGTCTCAGTCACCTCATCCACCAATGTAAGCGTTAGCAAAGTTTCGATTAATCCAACCGACCCCATAATAATCGAATAAGGCAAAATAATTTTCAAGGTTTCTAACGTAAATGGAACACTCGGAATATGAAAACTTGGCAATTCTCCTTTGATACTCGCAATATCACCTACAGTCTTTGTATCAATATTAAACCCGATAACCAATAAAAAAGTCACAAGAATTGCAACCAAAGAAGCTGGAATAATTTTCGTTAATTTCGGAAAGAAATAAACTATCAGAACTGTAATTAGCGTCAATCCAGCCATCGTATAAAAAGGTGTACCACTCAACCAACTCGTTATTCCATTCGTAGTTGATTTGAATTGTTCTATTTGTGACATAAAAATAACAACCGCCAAACCATTTAGAAAGCCATACATAACAGGTTGAGGAATTAAACGAACAAATCTTCCTAATTTGAAAACACCAACTACTATCTGGAAAACTCCTGCTAAAGCAACCGCAGCAAAAATATATTGCTCACCATACGTAGCATTCAACGCGATTAAAGTGATAACGGTAGCACCTGCTCCACCCGCAACCATCGCTGGTCTTCCTCCAAAAACCGCCGTTACAATTCCCATGATAAATGCACCATATAAACCTATTAAAGGTGATAAACCAGCTAAAATTGCAAACGAAAGCGATTCAGGAATCATTGTCATAGCAACAGTTAAGCCGGCTAATATTTCGTTTTTATAATTTATTTTTTGATTGAATTTTAAATATTCAGCAATCGACATCAGAAGTTTTATTTCATGCAAAAGTAACAATTACTACGCATCTAAAATTAGTAAAAAGCTAGATTAAATATCAAATTACATACTAATCATTGAAGTAATTTTATAATTGTTAAATATTTCTTAATAAATATTTAACAATTAAGATATATAGCAAGTGTATTTTTGACGAAATTTAATTTCTAATGAAACATCTTTTAAAACTCTCCTTATTCATTCTAGGTCCATTCGTTTTGGCTCAAAGCGGTGTTATCTCAGGAAAAGTTGTAGATTCTAACGATCAATTTTCGTTACCAGGAGCTACAATTCGCATCGAGAATTCCAATAAATATACTGTATCTGACCAAAATGGTAATTATCAATTTCTAAATCTTACGCCTGGTATTTATACCATTTATATTGATTATTTGGGATACGAAACCATTTCAAAACAAATAGAAGTTACCGAAAATAAAACAGCCGTTATTGATTTTTCTCTAAACGCAGGTTACAATGAACTAAATGAAGTTGTTGTGGTTGGTGATTATTTAAAAGGGCAAGCAAAAGCATTGAATCAACAAAAAAATAACGGAAATATTACCAATATTATTTCTTCAGATCAAGTTGGTCGTTTTCCAGATTCTAACATCGGAGATGCGTTAAAACGTGTGACTGGAGTTACAATGCAAAACGATCAAGGTGAAGCCAGAAACATTATCATTAGAGGTTTATCGCCTGAATTAAATTCGGTCATGTTAAATGGAGATCGTATTCCATCTGCCGAAGGTGATAACCGAAATGTACAAATGGATTTGATTCCTGCGGAAATGATTTCATCTATCGAAGTGAACAAAACTTTGACACCAGATATGGATGCAGACGCAATTGGTGGAGCTGTAAATTTGATTACGCGTGCTGTTCCAAACAAAGAGCGTATTTCTATAACGGCTTCTGGTGGTTATGCACCAATTCGCGAAAAAGGCTTGTACAATTCAGCTTTTTTATATGGAAATAGATTCTTTGACAAGAAATTAGGTGTGGTTGTTTCAGGAAGTTATCAGGTTCAAAATTTTGGTTCGGATAATATCGAAGCAGTTTGGGACAAAGATGAAAATAAAACCTATTTGTCACAATTTCAGATTCGTAAATATGACATTCAACGCGTAAGAAGAAGTGCGTCTTTTTCGGCAGATTATAAGTTTAATGAAAACAATAGAATTGATCTTTCTGCTATTTACAATTGGCGTGACGACCGAGAAAATCGTTATAGAGTAACTTATCGCGATTTAGAATTTGATGAAAAAACAGGAACTTACACAGGAAATATACGTCGCGAAACAAAAGGTGGAATTAATAATAACCGCAATAAAAATGCACGTTTAGAAGATCAACGTGTTTACAATATATCGTTACGAGGAGAGCATTTATTATCTCCAAAAATCGATATGGATTGGGCTGTTTCTTATTCAAAAGCAAGCGAAGACAGACCAAATGAGCGCTACATCGATTATCGTGCAAAAGGTGTTACCTTTAATGAAGATTTATCTGATGCAAAATATCCAAATGTAACAACAACTTCTACAGAAGATTTGACCAAATTCAAAGTTGGTTCATTATCAGAACAACACGATTATACAGATGAAACAGAATTTGGTGCAAAGCTTAATTTCAGAGTTCCCTTAAGTCTTATTCCAAATCAGAAAGGACGCTTACGCTTTGGTGGTCGCCTTCGATTGAAAGACAAAGAGCGCGAAAATATTTTCTATTCATACGAAAGCATAGATGGAATGGGAAATTTGAGTACTCAAAATCCTGTAAATTGGTCAAGCAATCGTTTCAATGCTGGTAAAAAATACCAAGCTGGATATTTCTATTCAAATCATCAATTAGGAAATTTAGATTTAAACAATACAAATCTATTCAAATCTAACTTAGAACCTTCTGAATATCTAGCCTCTAACTATAAAGCGAAAGAATATATTTCGGCAGGATACATTCGTTGGGATCAAGATTTATCATCTAAAACATCTTTGATCGTTGGTGTTCGTATCGAAAATACTTCAATAGATTATACAGGGAATTATGTACAAGATGAAGAAGATTTAATTGGAGAAATCAAGCACAAAAACGATTATACCAATGTTTTACCAAGTCTTTCTTTGAAACATAAATTTACAAATGATTTTATTCTAAGAGCAGCGTTCACAACAAGTATTGCACGACCAAATTATTACAGTTTAGCTCCTTTTGTAAGTGTTTTAAAAGAAGATACAGAGCTTTTTGCAGGTAACCCAAATCTAAAAGCAACCTATGCCATAAACTATGATTTAATGGCTGAAAACTATTTCGAAAATATCGGAATTGTTTCAGGAGGATTTTTCTACAAAAAATTAAACGATTTCATCTATACCTACAAAAACAATACATTTACAACAAATGATTTCCAAACACTTTTTCCTGACGTAGCAAACCCAGTTCCTGCTGGAGAAAACTGGAAAATGACACAAGCTAGAAATGGAGATCACGTGAATGTTTTTGGGTTTGAGGTAGCATTTCAGCGTCAATTAGATTTCATTCCAGGCGAATTTTTCAAACATTTAGGAATTTACCTTAACTATACATACACCGATTCGAAAGCGAAAGGAATTACCAATGAAGATGGTGATTTGAGAGAAGATCTTGATTTACCTAAAACAGCTCCACACATGTTCAATGGTTCGTTAGCATTCGAGAACAAAAAGTTCTCTGCGCGTATTTCGGTTAATTATACCGCCGCTTATTTAGACGAAATTGGAGGAAATGCTTTCGAGGATAGTTACTATGACAAACAATTATTTTTAGATGCAAATGCGTCGTATAAATTCTCAAATCAATTACGAATTTTTGCAGAAGCAAACAATTTAACAAATCAACCTTTACGTTATTACCAAGGAGTTTCGAGTCAAACAATGCAACTCGAATATTATCAACCACGTTTTACTTTAGGTCTAAAATTTGATTTCTAAACAATTATGAAAAAAATATTCATCACATTATCACTCTTCACTATTCTATTTTCTTGTGAATCCTCTAAACTGGCTCCAATTCCTACAAATGCAGTAAAACCAACTGTTACAACACAGCAAACACCAAATGATACTGATGATCCTGCAATTTGGATCAATTATCAGAATCCAGAAAAATCACTTATTATTGGAACAGACAAACAAGAAGAGACGGGCGGTTTATATGCCTATGATTTGAATGGTAAAATCGTAAACCAAATCGTTCCACTTAATCGTCCAAATAATGTAGATGTGATGTACGGTTTTCCTCTGAATGGAAAAAACATTGACATTGCAGTGCTTACCGAACGTGCAAACAATAAAATTAGAATTGTTTCGCTTCCAGATTTTAAATTGATTGACAATGGCGGAGTCGAAGTTTTCAAAGACGAAACATTACGAGACCCAATGGGAATTGCGCTCTACAAAAGCAAAAACAACAAGTTTTATGCAATCGTTGGTCGTAAAGACGGTGTAAGTGGCGAATACCTACATCAATATGCATTAGAAAACAAGAACGGAAAAATAGAAGCAACTTTAGTACGCAAATTTGGAAATTATTCGGGTAATAAAGAGATTGAAGCCATTGCAGTTGACGAAGAATTAGGCTTTATTTATTATGCTGACGAAACAGCAGGAATTAGAAAATATTATGCTGATCCAGAAAAAGGAAACGAAGAAATTGCATTTTTTGGGCAAAAAGATTTTAAACGCGACCACGAAGGAATTGCAATTTATAAAACCAATGCAACAGATGGCTATATCTTAATTTCGGATCAACAAGCAAATTATTTTAATGTATACAAACGACAAGGTGAAGCTTCAAATCCGAATGAACACAAATTGATTGCTAAAATCCCAGTTTCTACTATCGAATGTGACGGAGCTGATGCTATAAACTTCAATTTTGGAACTAAATTCCCAAAAGGTTTCTTTGTTGCTATGAGCAATGGAAAAACATTCCAAATCTATGATTGGCAAATAATTCAAAACGAAATTGATAAACAAGCAAAATAATTATACATTCACACATAAAAAATCCGAGCTCATAGCTCGGATTTTTTAGTTATATAGCAACACCTTTTTTGTCAATATAACATCATTTGCACTTATATTTTTTTGTAAACAAAGCCAATCAAAACAAACTTTATGAAAATTTTCTACATATTTTCTACATAAAAACTTCTACTCCACTTCATCGAACAAACATCGAACAAACATCGAAGAACAAATATAGAATAGATATAAAACCATCGAAGAACTATCGAAGAATCATCGAAAAAACAAACACATAAAAACAGTACATAACTTATAATCAATTGATAATCAATTAATAGAAAAGACAAAAACAGATAACCAAGGAAAAAGAAAGAAAAATAAGGAAAAAACCTGACAATTAGAGAAATTTTAAGAAAATAGAATTTTTGTCAATATATATTGCTGAACTTTAGCATAATAACCCCTAAAAAAATAAAACAATGGGAAAAATTTATGATTCACTTTTAGCAGGCTCTTCAGGACGCACAGGGCGTATAGTTGTAGCAAATGTAAATGGTCACGAGATTTCAAGAATCAGACCTAAAAAAAGAACCAAAGCACCATCAGAAAAACAATTACTCGTTCAGCAAAGAATGAAACTTGCCATAGACTTTATGACCTCATACAGAGCCTATGCTTGCAAACACTATGGTTATCGTACAGGCATGCGATCTTCTTACAATCAAGCGTTTACCAACATCACAACAAACCTTGTAATAGACTATTCAACAGCCACTATAACACCAAATTACCAAAATATTTGTTTCTCCAAAGGTGCATTATTAGCCGCCATTCCATTATCTATTACTTTAGTATCAGCCGCAATGGTCGAGATAAACTGGCAGAACAATGCTTCACCCACATCAGACACAGCTACAGATATGTTGCAAATATTAGTAGCAGTAGAAAACGAAAACAATACATTTTTTATTGAAAATGCAACAGAACGAATGAACGAAACTTACACTTTAAGCCTATCCAACTTTCAAATAGGTAAAACCCTACACTTTTGGATTGCCTTCCGTTCACAAACAGAAGACCAAGTGTCAAACTCAGTTTATTTAGGTGCCATTAGTACTTAAAAACATATTCCTAAGGCTAAAATAATCTAATCATATTTAGCCTTAGGAATATTAAAGTTAAATGACCCACATAAAATTGTCAATCATTATACCTCTTCAAAATATCCAAAAACAATAAACTCCTCAAATAGTAGTTCTTAGAACCTAATCTAAAAAACTTAATCTCACCTTTTTTGCGACACCTATCCAGAGTCTTTTCAGATATACCAAACAATTCAGCAACCTCTTGATCCGTCATCAACTCATCTTTAGTCAATTTAAAATCCTTTGTACTATAACGTTCTACAAACTCCGCATAGATTTGCTGAAGTTCCAAAAATGTAAATTCTGTTTCCTTCATACTACAGCTTTTATAAAAACAATACACATTGGTAATTATTTAATAATGACTAATTTACAAATAAATAAAATATAATACCATATATTAAGCATTTAACTCACAAAGCTTGTTGTATAAATGAAGAAAATAGCCTCTCAAGAAGATAATAAGGCTGTAATCATCCAAGACTCTAAAATCACAAAATGAAAAGAATCTTTTTACATGAAGAATGCACAACTGAAATAAATTTAGTTAACCAAAAAAAAATCCTATTCGAAACAAATAGGATGTATTCTGCTAAATATTTTAATAAAATTACTTGTAGTTAATGAATTGCGAAGGATAATCTGTTTCAATAATATCTGGTCGAGAAATTAAATGCTGAATATAACCCCTTGCCCTTTCTATATCGGTTGGCAATTTATCCGTAGAAGGCGCAATGGCAATCATCACCATAACACCTTTTTTACGCAAATAAGCTATCATTTCTTTTTGTTCTTCTTTCACTTCCAAACCAATCCAAGCAATCATTCTATCATACGAAACATTTAGTTTCTCAAAACTTTCAACATCTTTCATCGAATGAAAAGGTTTCATAAACATTACATACTCAAGATGTTTTGCATAATAAGCAACCTCATCATCTTTTCGCAAACCTAAAACTACATTAGGATAAGGATTTTCTTTCAGAAATTTCACATAAGTTGCATACGGAACACCTTTATTATCCAATTGAAAAATAGTTTTTCCTTGACTCCAATCCAAAGCTTCTTTTAGTGTCGGAATTTTAAAATCAGTCAACTTTCCTTCCCTATCTTTTAATTTCGCATGTTTTATTTCAGCATAGGTATAATCTTTTACCTTTCCTTGCATATTTGTCGTACGATTCAAGGTATCATCGTGCATCAAAATAAGAACAGAATCTTTTGTAAGTTGAGGATCTATCTCAAAAAAAGAAGGCATAATAGACAAGGTTTTCTCAAAAGCCTCAATACTATTTTCAGGATAACCAGGCATCATACCTCCTCTATGTCCCGAAATAATAACAGGTTTATTTTCATCTTGTTCAAAATATGATTTCAACTCATCAAAACTCTTAATATCAACCGTATGCAACTGAGCATTAGCCACAGCAACTGTGGCTAAAACACTCAATAAACTAATTATTCTTTTCATAAAAATGATAATTAAAAACTATATCTAAATCCTATCTGAATTTGATAAGGACTAAACGCATAACTTGTTTTTCCTGTATTAGTATTTACATTATATACAAAATGCTTCTCTGTCGCATCAAAACTTTTAATTGAATAAATATTTTGCTTTCCAATACGAGGACCAACACCCCAATCTTTACTCAATAAATTCGCTACATTGAAAATATCAAAACCAACTTCAAATTTATGCTTCTCAATAATATTGAACTTCTTTGTTAAACGCAAATCAAACGTTCCAGCAAACCCATTAATACCTCCATTTCTTTCTGCTATTTTTCCAAAACTTTTGCGGATATAATCTTTTGTATGTTTTTCTACTTCTGGATTATCTAAAATTGCCTGAATTCCTTTCTTTAAATAATCTGGTGTTGATGCACTATTTGGATCATAGATATAAGCCAAATCATTCGAATTCACAAAATCTCCATTCATGTTACCATTCACTGCCAACGAATAACGAGTTCCTCCTATTCCACTAAAACGAATACCAGCAGTCATTCCCCAAAAAGTTGGTGATTGTCCATACACAACCAGTTTATGACGGAAATGTGTATCAGAATAATTCATTTTACTTAAATTTCGAGGATCTTCAGCAACCATCAAACTCAACGTCGCTGTATTCGCAACATTACCATTATAAGAAGTATTATCTTTCGAATCATTCCAAGTATATGAAACAGAAATCTGTCCATCCTTGAAATAACGATACATACCATCTAACACAAATGCATATTGATCTTTTTTACCATCACTAATTAATTCTAAAACGCGACCTAAATCTTTCGTTTTTCTACCATTTACCCAGTTTGCTGCTCCATTTTTTGTATTAATAGACGCTGCAGGCACATAAACACCACGATTCGCTTCTTCCGCAATTCTAAAAAAAGGTTCGTCAACCATATTACGATCCACATACATGTAGTTATTACGCGCCCAGTTTGCATAAGCACTAATTCCGACACGCAAACGATCACTAAAGAAATGGTTATAAGAAGCATTTAATTTATACACAGTTGGCACTTTCGCATCTTTACTATTCGCATTTATTGTGATTAATTTCTCAATGTTAGGATTATTGAACAAATCTTTTCCTGGAGCAGTATCAGGATTTTGTCTATAACCGATAAAATCTGGCGTTGGCACTAAAGCTCCTTCAATATCTACAGCAGCAACCTTTGTTCCATCAAATAACATATTATTAATCATAGAATAAGGATTAAGTGAAGAACCAAAAATTCCTCCTCCAAATTTCACGAAATCTTTTCTATTTTGATTAACATCCCACGTCAATTGAAAACGAGGTTGTATTTGCCACGTATTGATTTTATTATCTGTTCTAACACCCAATTGTTTATCAGCAACTTCATTATAGTTTGCGCCATTCAAGTATTGCATATTCTCTACACGCAAACCAGCCATCAAATCTAAACCTGGAGAAATTTCTGTTTCCATTTGTCCATAAACAGCAGAACTTAGTTGATTAATAACTGTAGATGGATCGTCCGTTAATCTAATCTCTCTTGCATAACGATAGGGCGTCATGTTCTTGAAATTGTCCATACCAGTAAAATAAAAACGTCCGTTCATTTCACTACCATACACATTTACCATTCTGTAATACGAGAAATCTCCACCAAAAGTATATTTGATATTATTTCGATTGATGTAAATATTATTCACCAATTGCACCACATCCCCTTTAAACCATTCTGGTGAAAAGCGTTGTCCACCTAACTGAATATTTGTAAACTGATTTTTACCATTAATCGTAGAACTAATTCCTTCTACAATCGCACGCGGAATAGATGCAGTTGGTAATTCCTTTGATGCTAATACAGATTGGTTCTCTAAAAAATACTGAACTTTTAATTCATTTGTAATATCATCATTAATATCAGTTCTCAACGATAACATCAAACTATTATCAGTTTTCTTACGATCAATATACGATTCGTACATATTGATTCTTGTATTATCACCTTCTGATAATAAATCTTTTTCGTGTACAAAATTATTACGAAGCGTTAATAAATTTCTTGCATTAATCTGCCAATCTAAACGTAAAAATGCAGCATTTGTATCTTTATTCTTGTTAAATGATCCAAATTGAGGATTATTTGAAACGCCATATTTTTCACGCGCAATGCTCAAAAATTGATCTAAAGTAGATTGCGTTACATTAAATAAAGCTTCATCACTTTCATTATTAATATTTGCAATGAATAATGGACGTTTATCAACTTGTCTATCCCAAGCAACAAAAAAGTGCGCTTTATCTTTCTTAATTGGTCCTCCCAAAGAAAAACCATATTGATAAGTAGAGAACTCATTATCTCGTTTATTTCCACGAATATCATACGGACTCGAAAGCCAATCTGTACGACCATACAAAAATGCACTTCCTTGCATTTTATTCGTCCCAGACTTTGTAACAGTACTAATTGTTCCACCACCAGCACGCCCGTTTGTTACATCATATTCATTTGTTACCACTTTAAACTCACGAATCGCTTCCATCGAAATAGAATAAGAAGACGAAGTAGAACCTCCTGCAATAGTACCTCTATTAGACATTCCATCTATCGTATAATCAACAGACGAAGATAATTGACCACCAATACTTGTTCCATTGCTCAACGGAGATAAATCTATTAAAGAAGTGAAATTTCGTCCATTTACAGGTAAAGTTTGTAAATCTTTTGCCGATACAGAAGTAGACGCACCAACTTGTTTAATAGAACTTTTTAAAGTTTGCCCACTTACCATCACTTCATTCAATTCAGT
The DNA here is from genome assembly GCF_002378465.1 of Empedobacter sp. UBA3475. Lineage (NCBI taxonomy): Bacteria > Pseudomonadati > Bacteroidota > Flavobacteriia > Flavobacteriales > Weeksellaceae > Empedobacter > Empedobacter sp. UBA3475. Next base: position 138,118 of record NZ_DFRA01000009.1, read on the forward strand.
CGTTCCATTTGTAAATTTGAACGGAACCCAAATTAAATCTCCTTGATTCAAACTATATCCTTCTAAGATCTCCTCACCATGTTCTTCCGAAATAATAGTAACTGTATAAGGAGAACCTAATGGCAACTGCTTTAAGTTATACTCTCCTTTTTCATTCGTTTTCGTAGAAGCTGTAAATCCTGTCGATTCATTTTTCACAACAATGGTTACATTGTGCAAATCGAATCCATTAACATCAGTAATTTTTCCCGATATACCTGCTAAATCTCCCTGTGCATAAACTGCAGTAGTTGCTCCCATCACAAAAACAACTGCTGATAGTTGAAATAAATTAAGTTTCATGTATATGTTTTATTTGAAACCCAAAATTATTTTTTACCTCACAATATGGTGTTACTTAATAATTAAGAAAGCTTTAACTAAAAGTCATAAAAAAGTTAACAGTTACAAGAAATTTAAACGTTTAATAAACCTTAAGAATTTGGTTTTAAGATTTAAAAGAGTATTTAAAGAAAATAATATGTTAAAAATCCGAGCATTCGCTCGGATTTAATTATACGATTATAGCTTTTTTTCGTGTAGATTTCTTCATTCTATACATAACGTAAATAATTACAGATAATAGAAATGAAAAAATAAAGTATCGGATTGCTAACCCATTTTGAGTATCAACTTTACCAGTACTTGAGATAATAAAACTTGTAAGCGAAGTAATAATATACGTCATTCCTCCCATCAAACCACCAGCAACACCAGCATTTTTAGGAAAAGCCATCATATTTGAAGTAAAGAATGATGTGAATAAAATTCCCGAACAAATATGAATGAAAAACGCAAAGAATAATAAAACAAATAGATTTTGAACAAAGAAACCTGCGATAATCAAAAGAGAAATCAAAACTAATTGTACAATAATAGGTAAAGCTATACTTTCTTTAAAGTCAAGATGCATTCTTTTCTTTCCTACAAATCCGCCAATCATCCACGAAAAACCTAAAATTAAAGTTGAATAACCAATCACTACAGAATTAAAATGATAGGTATTTTCAATTAAAAACGGACCAATAATATTGAAAATCATTACAATAGAATAAGCAACAGCCTGTATCATAATTCCAACTATAAATAATTGATTGCTAAGCATCATTCTATAAGTATCAATAACGTTTTTCAAATTCAATTTAGTCTTTTCAACAATACTTTCCCCACTAAAAATCAATTCAAAAATTAAAATTAAAGCAGCGTAAATAGCTAAAAAATAAAAATTCGCATGCCAATTGAACAACTTTTCTAAATATCCACCTAAAAATGGAGCCAAAATAGGTCCGCATGACCAAACAATCGTGAAATAACCTAAATAATGTTTCGCCTTTTCTGGTGTATGAATATCAATAAAAAGTGCTCGAGTTGCAATAACAATAATCGCAACTGAAATTCCTTGAATAATTCGAAGAAAACAAATCAACAAAATGCTATCTGTACTCGCGATAACTAAACTTGTGATTAATACGACAAATAATGCTACAATTTTTGGATAATATCGTCCAATTGCATCCAAAATACTTCCAATAAACAATTGAGATAAACCATAACTCAATAAAAAACAAGTCAGAGTTAATTGAATACTACTTTCTGGAACTATCAACGATTTTGCCATCGACGGAAATGACGGCAAATAGATATCTGTTACAAATCCCGAAATTGGAATCGAAAAGAAACCAAGTATACTTATAATTTTTTTCCTTTTTTCTGATGCTTCTCTCAACATAAATCATTTTTTACTATGCAAAAGTAAAATGAATGTGAAATTGAGGAATTAAAAAAGACAAATAAAAAATTACAAAAATCAAATAAATTAATTTTCTTGTTTAAATTTTAATGGAGAAGTTAAAGTATGTTTTTTAAAAAAATTATTAAAATGAGCAGGTTCCTCAAAACCTAATGTATAACCAACTTGCGCAATATCCCAATCAGTATACAACAACAGGTTTTTAGCTTCTTCAACTATTTTCTGTTTAATAATTTGTGTCGTTGTTTGTTTTGTTACAGATTTCACAGATGAGTTGAGATGATTTACATGAATATTTAATTTCGTTGCAAAATCAGCGGGTGTTTTCAAAATAAGTGGATGAGCAGGTGAATCTAGTGGAAATTGTTTATTTAATAATTCATCAAACTTCTTATACAATCTCACATTTGATGGCAATTCAACCGCATGTATTTCATCAACTTTTTGTTCTAAAACATAATGAAAAATAGCAGATAAATGATTACGAATACTAAAATATCTCAATTGATAATTGGATTGATTAAGACGATACATTTCCTGAAAATAAGACAAAATCAAAGGCAATTGTTCATCAGAAATCTCAATAAAAGGAGAACTCCAATCTTTAAACAAAGATGTTTTTTTGAAGACATCAAACTCTTTATTTTCAGAAAAAAATTGTTGATTGAATAAACAAAAATAACCTTCTTGCAAACTCGATTTACATTCCCAAGTATAAGAAATATGCGGAGATGGAAGAAATAAAACCGGTTTAGAAATATATCTTTCATTATTTCCATATTTAAAAATTCCTTCACCAATCAACAAACTGATTTTGTAATAATCTCGCCGACTATATGGACTTTTAAAACTACAATATTTACGCAAAGAAATATTAAAATGCGCTTTATCGTGTTCAAAGTTAGCAGAATTCATCAATTCGGCTTGTTCTAAACTAATTTTATTATAATAATCTGCAATAGTTTCTAATTCTTGACTCATCTTTATTCTTACAAAATTCAAATAAACGACATTTTAGAATAATTATATGTTAAAAACTACATTAATCATAATATTACCTATTGTGCATTTTGATAATTTTAGCAATTAAACCGTCAATTCGAGTAAAATTCTTTTAGAATTTTTATTCATTTCATTTCTTCAAATCACTCGAACTGACAAATTTTTATTCAAAATACACAGTGGATTAAGTATTATAAAATTTCATTAACTTTAATCACATTCAAAACTCAATAAAATGCCTTGGAATCCCGAAAGATATAATCAATTCAAAAATATTCGTTATCAACCTTTTTATGATTTAGCGGATTTAATTTCTACTAATAATTTGAAAAATTGCATAGATGTAGGTTGTGGAACTGGCGAACAAACAGCAATTCTCGCTAATAAATTTGAACATGCTAATTTTTTAGGAATTGATTCTTCTAAGGAAATGCTCGAAAAGTCAAAAGAATTTGATTTAGCCAATCTTACATTTCAACAACAAACGATTGAAAATTTTGCAAATTCAGATACAACTTGGGATTTAATTTTTAGTAATGCAGCGTTACAATGGTCGGATAATCATGAAGAATTGTTTCCTAAATTAATCTCAAAACTGAATGTTAATGGACAATTTGCAGTGCAAATGCCTTGTCAAAAAGATAATGTATTGAATGTTATTTTGAGTGATTTAGCACGAGAAAAACCTTTTGCGGATTATTTGAATAATTTTCATCGAGATTCTCCTTTGTTAACGATAGATGATTATGCGAAAATCATATTTGATAATGGATTGAAGGATTTGAACATAAACATGAAAGTTTATCCAATTTACGGAAATGACGAAACAGAATTTTATAATTTCATTTCTGGTTCTGCTTTGATTCCTTATATGGAGCGTTTAACGACTAAACATCAAGAATTATTTACGACAGAATTTAAAACGAGAATTAAGAAATATTATAAGACTTTTCCTGCAATTTATTCCTTTAAGAGAATATTGTTGTATGGAAGAAAGAGTTAAACAAAAAGAGAATCAATTATGATTCTCTTTTTTGTTTATTAAAATTTAATCTAAATCGTCTAATACAGATTTTAAGATATCACAACCTTTTATAATATCTTCATCCGAAATATTAATTGGCGGTGTAATTCGTAAATTCTCGATGCTATACATTAAAAAGAAAAGAATCAAGCCTCTATTCATACATTCTTGCTGAACGCGCAACGTATATTCTGGCGATGATAACTCAGGAGCTAACATCAAACCTTTTCCGTGAATTTTCTTAATTTTTGGATGCTGAAGATTTTCTCTGAATAATTGTTCTTTACGATCAATATCATCCATTAATTTCTCTTCTTCTATAACATTTAGTAATTCTAAAGCTGCAGCTGCAATCACAGGATTTCCTCCGAAAGTCGTAATATGTCCCAATTGAGGATTTTGCTTAAGAGAACTCATAATTTTATCAGAAGTCATAAACGCACCAACAGGTAAACCACTTGCCATACCTTTTCCCATTGCCACAATATCTGGCACAACACCAAAATGCTCGAAACCAAACAATTTCCCTGTACGTCCAAATCCTGGCTGAATTTCGTCCATAATCAATAATGCACCAACTTCTTCGCAACGCTTTTTCAACTTGATAAAGAAATCATTTTCTGGTAATCTAAAACCAGAAGCACCACGAATACTTTCTACAATAACACCAGCCGTTTCTTTGGTAATTTTTTGTAAATCTTCTTCGTTATTAAAATCGATGAAATAAACTTCTGGTAACAATGGTCGGAAAGCAGCTTTCTTACGTTCATCACCCGAAACACTTAATGAACCATGTGTATTCCCATGATAGGCATTACGAAAAGAAATCAATTGACGACGACCTGTAAAACGTTTCGCTAATTTAAGCGAAGCTTCAATCGCTTCTGTTCCAGAATTCACCAAATAAACTTGATCCAATCCTTCTGGTGTTAAATCAACCAATCGCTTGCATAATTCGACTGGTTTTTCTTGCGCATATTCACCATAAACAGCGACATGCATATATTTGTTTACCTGATCTATAATCGCTTGATTGATACGCGGATGGCTATGTCCAAGTGTATTCACCGAAACGCCAGCCACAAAATCAAGATAGGCTCTTCCATCCTTTCCATAGATATAAGAGCCCTTTGCGTAATCGACTTCAAAACCAGATGCAAAATTTGTTGTTTGCGCCTGATATTTGAAAAATCCTTCTTTTAATGTTCCCATTTTATTTTAATAAAAAAAGCACAGCTGCACCGCCCATTGCATACGCTGCAACAGTAAGAGCATCTGATTTACCTTTCGAAAATTTTCTTATTTTGAACGATGAAATATCATTTTTATGAAACTTCAATTCTTTTTCTGTTCCTTTTACAACAGCATATAAGGTATCAGCTTTCCATTGCTTTGCCTCTATTGTATATTCTTTTCCTTGCGCATCTACTTTATAAAATTGATCGGGTTTGATAACATCCGAAATATTAATTGTAGAAGGATCTATCGCTACTTTCTCTTCTTTATTCTCTTGTTTTTTAGCTTTTAATGCAGCTAATTTTTCTTTACTTTCTGAAAGAGATGAACTAATTGCATTTTCATTAGGACTTTTGCGTTCTCTTCTCAATTCAGCAATATCAGCTCTGGAACGACTTCTTTCATTAGAGTTAGCCGTCTGATTATTGCCTTTAGACATTTCCAAAGCATATTCGTCAGGATCAAAAGCTTTGTAAGTATAACAACTTGATAATAATAGAATAGATAATATGATAGATGTAGTTTTCATTTATAGTTTTAGAAATTAAACGATTAATTTATGAAAAGATTATTTCGATTCGATAAAAATATCTCGCCAAGTGTTTAATCGTTCAGAAATTCGCCATTTAAAATCGGGTAAATAACGCATTTCTTCAGGAAATTTAGACAATGGATACATTTTTCCGTCCGATTTTATGCGACATGCAACCAATTCAACATCTTTTCCTACAACATCAACTTCTATAATTCCGCAATAAGAAATATTAACTCCATAACGTTCTTTCACTTTCGTTTTTTGATCCGTATCATCCATGTACGTCAACGCGACAGCATTTTCTTCTACATTTATAAAATCAATTTTATCATCCTGAAAAAGAACAGTTAAATATTTTCCTTTGATTTGATGATATTCATTTTCCACAAGCGAATCCACTTTAGCAATCACAAAAGCATTATTAAACACTTTCATCGAGTCTAATTTTTCTGTTTTCGCATTTGTATACGCTTCGATATAATCTCCTGTAACTTGGTTATCACCAGAAAATAAAATTGGATCTTTGTAAAATTGCATCAATCCTTTAGTTTGATTGTACACCAAAGAATCTGCTTTTCCGTTCGCATTCGATTTGTAAAAACGCGCTTTATGAAAAGCTTTCACCAATGAAGTCGAATCAACATCGTGACGTTTTACCGCCAACAACGTATCAGCACTTATGTAAAGCGAATCTTTATCAAACGCTTTCACAGCATACGCGTTCTTCGTTACAAAAGCCGAATCTAAGTATTTAAAAGCTTCTCCGTAATCACCTTTCAAAAATCTTTTTTCTAATGGATCATCCAAAAAAACATCGCCTTCACCTTTACCAAAACCTGTTTTATCGTTGAAATAAAGTTTTTTAGCCGTCAACGTTTTGTTTTGATAATAAACTTTTGAATTTCCTCTTAACCAAGCTTCACCTGTTTTTTTATTAAAATCTCCATCCGAAGTAATGATATATTGTGATGGATCATTTCGACGTGTAATTTTAGAATAATCGCGGAAAGTTGTAATTCCCGTAATATCATTCGTCGTCATTTTTCTCGAATAAATCGTATAATCTTTATTCGTAATAAAAACTTCTGAACCAAAATTTGCCGATTTAGACTTTACATTATACACAACATTTCGTCCTTCGACTAAAGTTCCATCAGAACCAATTGTTTTGTAAGTATCATTTACAATAATATTTCCTGTCAATCGTTCGTAAATCATTTTCTCAGAACTTATTTGTTGCGTAGGTATCTTCACTTCTACTTTCCCAATACCAGTCGCAATCTCGGTTGTACGATTATAATCCATATAATCTGCCGTAATACGAGAACTTGGATCAGTCAACACCACATCTTTGAAAGCTTTTGCAATTGTTGTGTTTCCGTCATACTCCATTTTATGCGCCGTAATTGTTTTGTCTTTGCTCACCAAACGTGCATTCGACCAAACAACAGCCAAGTTTTTATCACGATACAAAACCGCACTATCAGCCGAAATTACATCACCTTTATATTCGATTACAACATTTCCTGATAAAAAATCATTTCCCTCAAAACGTTTCGGATCATGTTCTACTAAATCAGCATGCCTTAGATTAACTTTTTCTTTTTTAGGTTTCTGTTGCGCAAAAGCACTTATCGTCATAAAACATGAAAGTAAAAAAGCAACTTTCAAGCCTGTTTTATTTCTATTTATATAATTAATTAACAATTACTTATTATTTTTATTTAATCTCTATTTCACTTCAAAAAAGTGCTAGCCAAAATTAGTATTATTTTTTTAGTCCTAAAAATTAATTATTACGTTAAAACGTGCTTTAATACTTAAAATTTTCATAATATTTTAATCAATATGATAGATTTTCAAGTCTTAATTTAATTAAAAAAATAACGATTATTCATCAAATTCAGTTTTAAAATTCTTAACTTCATATTCAATTTTATAAATCTATTAAATGCCTCAATATCAAAATGTATTAGACAGTCCAAACACCAATACTATTTTTATGGTTTGGAATTTTAAGGAAAATACTGCTTACAAAGATGCTTTCAAAAAGCTTTGCGCTTTAATTATCAATCTCAATCATTCAGCCAATACACGTTTTCCGAAAACGCAATCGAGCGTTATTTTAGGAATTAGTTACGATGCTTGGATAAAATTAAATTTACCAAAACCTTTGCCGAAAGAATTAAAACCTTTTGTTGCCATTAAAGGAGAAAAGCATGAAGCCGTTTCTACAAAAGGCGATATTCATTTTCATATCCGCTCTACGCAACAAAGCTATTGCGTTGATATTGTTTCTAATTTGACTGATTTATTGAATGATGTTGCTACTTGTCAAGAAGAAATTCATGGTTTTAGATATTGGGATGGTCGTAGTATTTTAGGTTTTGTTGATGGAACTGAAAATCCACAAGGTAACGAAAGAATAAATTTTGGTTTGATTGGCAATGAAGATTCTGCTTATACAAATGGAAGTTATTTATTTGTGCAAAAATACATTCATGATATGCAAGCTTGGAAAGATTTACCAATTTCTGAACAAGAAAAAGTAATTGGAAGATCTAAAGTTGATGATATTGAAATGAATGACGATGAAAAACCCTCGAATTCACATTCTGCATTAGCAAATGTTGGAGATGACAAAAAAATTGTTCGCGATAATATGCCTTTTGGAAATATGTCGACAAATGAAATGGGAACCTATTTTATTGCTTATGCTAGAAAGTTTAGCATTGTAGAAGAAATGTTAGAACGCATGTTTGTTGGTGAACCTATCGGAAACTATGATCGAATATTAGATTTTAGTAAAGCTAAAACTGGAACTTTATTTTTTGTTCCTTCTTTTGATTTGTTAGATCAATTTTCTAATTAAAAATAACAAAAAAGACCTTTTACGAAATCGTAAAAGGTCTTTTTATTTTATAAAATCAAGGTTATTTATTCTTACGAGTTCCGTAAAAATATAATGAATGATTATCAATTTTGATATCAAAAATATCTTCTATCGTTTGTTTGATAGATTGGATTCTTGGATCACAAAACTCCAATACTTCTCCTGTATCAGACAAAATAATATGGTCATGATTTTTGTCGAAATATGATTTTTCGTAATGCGCTTGTTGATCTCCAAACTGATGTTTACGCACCAATTTTGCTTCCATCAAAAGCTCGATAGTATTGTATAAAGTAGCACGACTAACGCGGTATTTCTTATTTTTCATTTTGATATACAACATATCAATATCAAAATGATCATCTGTAAAATAAATTTCCTCTAAAATAGCATAACGTTCAGGTGTCTTACGATGTCCATTGTCTTCCAAAAAATTCGTAAACACTTGCTTTACTATTTCGTAATTACTTGATTTTACTGATTCGTCTGTCATATAAAAAATTTGTGTAAATATACAGAATATTTCCTTATCAATGTAACGAAACAACTTTCAATTCGTACGTTTTTTCTATCTCTTGATAGTAAATCTTTATAACAACGTATAATTAACAATATATCTATATAAGAAAATGTATAATCTTTCAAAATTATTTTATCCTTTACACCACAAAGGTTAACTTTGCACACGATGGAAGAAAATTATTTAGAAAAACTGAACGAACCACAGCGTTTGGCTGTAGAAGCTACCGAAGGTCCAGTAATGGTAATTGCGGGTGCGGGTTCTGGAAAGACGAGAGTGTTAACTTATCGCATTGCTCATTTACTAAATAAAGGAGTTGATGCTTTCAATATATTGTCTTTAACATTTACCAATAAAGCTGCCCGAGAAATGAAAGAACGTATCGGACATGTGGTTGGTGAAGCGAATGCAAAAGCACTTTGGATGGGAACCTTCCACTCTGTTTTTGCGCGTATTCTACGTGTTGAAGCTCCGCTTTTAGGTTATCCATCAGATTTTACAATTTACGATCAACAAGATGCAGTTTCTGTAATGACAAAGATTATTAACGAAATGCATTTAGATAAAGATATTTACAAAGCAAAACAAGTTTTGGGACGTATTTCTCAATACAAAAATAACTTGATTACAGTTAGAGCTTATCACAATAATCAAGCTTTAATTGAAGCAGATAATGAAGCAATGCGCCCTCGAATGGGTGATATTTACAGAGCTTATGTAGATCGTTGTTTCAAATCTGGTGCAATGGATTTTGATGATTTATTGTTGCGTACCAACGAAATTTTGACGCGTTTTCCTGAGGTTTTAGCAAAATATCAAGAACGTTTCAAATACATTATGGTAGATGAGTACCAAGATACCAATCATTCTCAATATTTGATTGTAAAAGCATTGGCTTCTCGTTACGAAAACCTATGTGTAGTTGGTGATGATGCGCAATCTATTTATGCTTTCCGTGGTGCAAATATTCGAAATATTTTATCATTCAAATCCGATTATCCTGATGCGAAATTGTATCCATTGGAACAAAATTACCGTTCGACGCAAATGATTGTGGAAGCTGCGAATCAGATTATCAAACAAAATCAAGATCAATTAGAAAAAAATGTTTGGACTGCGAATGAAACTGGTGAAAAAATAGCCGTTTATCGTGGACTTTCTGATGCTGATGAAGCGCGTTATATTGCAACGCAGATATGGGAAAGACAGATAAATGAACATCTTCAACCAAAAGATTTTGCTATTCTTTATCGTACCAATGCACAATCTCGTGCGTTAGAAGAAGCCTTGAGAAAAAGAGGAATTCAGTACCGTGTTTATGGCGGAACATCTTTCTATCAACGCAAAGAGATTAAGGATATGGTTGGTTATATGCGATTATTGATTAATCAAAATGATGAAGAAGCTTTATTGCGAACAATCAATTATCCGGCACGTGGAATTGGTCAAACGACTATTTCAAAACTTTTGGTTGCGGCAGATCAACATCAAATTAGTTTATTTTCTTTGATTGAAAATATTGCGATGTATGCTCCAACCATTGGAATAAATGCAGGAACATCAAACAAATTGAATGATTTTGTGTTGATGATTAAGCGTTTCCAAGTGATGCTAAAATCACATGATGTGTATGAAGTAACAATGGAAATGGCTAAAAGAACACAATTGTTGAATGCGTTGAAAGAAGATTCTACACCAGAAGGTGTTTCTCGCTTAGAGAACGTTCAAGAGTTGTTAAATTCGATCCAAGGTTATGTCGAAGAACAACAACAATTAGACGAAGGAGATGCTTCTTTAGGTGGTTTCTTAGAAAATATTGCTTTGGCAACTGATGCGGATAACGAAGAAGATGACGATAATAAGGTCAATTTGATGACGGTCCACTTAGCAAAAGGTTTAGAATTCCCTGTTGTATTTATTGCAGGTTTAGAAGAAAATCTTTTCCCTTCTATGATGAGTGTTAACACGCGCGCTGAATTAGAAGAAGAACGTCGCTTATTTTATGTTGCCTTAACACGCGCTGAGAAAGTGGCTTATATGACCTATTCTGTTTCACGTTTTCGTTGGGGAAAAATTATCGATTGTGAACCTTCTCGTTTCTTAGAAGAAATTGATGATAGTTTCTTAGAATGGAAAAATCTGAATATTTCTGCAAGAGCTTCTAATAATAGTGGATTATCGGCTGATTTATTTGGAGATGAACCAACACCACAAAACTATCAACAACGAGAAAAATCAGTTGCAAGACCAAATCCAAGAGCTCGTGTAGAACCAGCTCAACCAAGGTCAAATTTCAAACCAGTAAATCAAACAAAAAGTAACGCTTCATCAACAGCAAATGCACAAGGTTTGCAAGTTGGTCAAGTTGTTGTTCACGATCGTTTTGGACGAGGAATTGTGAAAGATTTGCAAGGAGAACCATCAGATATGAAAGCAATTATTCATTTTGATAATGCAGGAGAAAAAAAATTACTCTTAAATTTTGCAAAACTAAAAATCATTCGATCATAATAAAAAAACAGAAAAAGGTTACAGTAATTTGCAACCTTTTTTATTTGTATTTAACCAATTACACACCTTTTATCAAACTAAAGGTTTAAATAATATATCTTCAAAATTTAGAATAAAATTCTTGCTTGTATTTATTTTTTCGAATAAATAAACAGATTAAATCTTATAATTAAGATTTTTTTAGCATTTTAGCACCACAAATAAACACAAGAACAAAATTTTTTACTCAAATGGATGATATCATCAATCTAATAAGTAGCTACGTTTGGTCATATGCCTTGATTGGACTTTGCGCTTTAACAGGAATTTACTTCTCTATTCGCACCGGATTTTTACAAATAGTCTACATAAAAGACATGGTTCGCTTGCTATTTAGTGGCGAAAAATCGGACAAAGGAATCACTCCTTTCCAAGCTTTTTCTTTAGCAATTTCTGGTCGTGTCGGAACCGGAAACATTGTTGGTGTTGCAACCGCAATCGCAATGGGAGGCCCTGGAGCAATTTTTTGGATGTGGTTTATCGCATTTTTAGGAAGTGCATCTGCATTCATAGAATCTGCATTAGGACAGGTCTACAAGCAAGAAATCGATGGAGAATATCGTGGAGGTCCTTCATACTACATCGAAAAAGGTTTAGGAATCAAATGGTACGCGGTTTTGTTTGCAATCATTACAATTATGAGTTGTGGATTATTATTACCAGGCGTTCAGTCGAATAGTATTTCATCTGCTTTGAATAACGCGTTTGATATTCCTATTTATAATTTTGTAGGAATTCCAATCAACATTGTAGGATTCGTCATTATTGGATTATTAGCCTTGATTATTTTTGGAGGTGTAAAACGTTTGGGACAAGCTTCTGAATTTATCGTTCCTTTTATGGCAGGCGCTTACATCTTAATGGCAATCATTATTATTGGAATGAATATCCATCAAGTTCCATCAGTTTTACGATTAATTTTTTCATCAGCTTTCAATCAAGAATCACTTTATAGTGGTGTTTTTGGATCTGCAATTGCTTGGGGAATAAAACGTGGAATTTATTCTAACGAAGCTGGTCAAGGAACTGCTCCTCATGCGGCTGCGGCTGCGGAAGTAAACCATCCTGCACAACAAGGTTTGGTACAAGCTTTTTCTGTTTACATCGATACATTATTTGTGTGTACTGCAACTGCTTTTATGATTTTATTTACAGGAAAATACAATGTGAATCACCCAGAAAAAGCGGGAAGTTTCATTACTCAAAATCTTCCTGGAGTAGATTATACAGGTTTTACGCAAGCAGCTGTTTCAAGTCATTTTCCTTCATTCGGAAATAGTTTTGTTGCGATTGCTTTGTTTTTCTTTGCTTTTACAACGATTATGGCTTATTACTATTATGCTGAAACGAATATTACATACATTTTCAAGAAAGGAAATAGAAAAGTATATGTATGGATTTTACGTATTTGTTTTTTAGGTGCTACGTATTACGGAACAATCAAAACTGCTGAAACTGCTTGGGCAATTGGAGATATTGGTGTTGGTCTGATGGCTTGGGTAAATATTATTGCTATTTTATTATTAAGCGGAGTTGGGCTTAAGGTCTGGAAAGATTATAAAGACAAACGTAAAAAAGGAATTAAAAATCCTGATTTTAATCCTACAGAAATCGGAATTAAAAATGCTACTTTTTGGGAGAACAAAAATAAATAACACAAAAAAAACCACTTCGTTTGAAGTGGTTTTTTTGCTATTAAAAATTATGATTATTGGGCTTGAGTAAACTCTAAATTCACCAATAATTTTACTTTATCAGAAACCACTAATCCTCCAGCTTCTGTTACTTGGCTCCATCCTAATCCGTAATCTTTACGGTTGATTTCTCCTGAAAATTCGAATCCAGCTCTTTGTAATCCCCATGGATCAGTGATAACTCCACCAAAATCTGCATTTAATGTAATTGGCTGTTTTTCACCACGAATTTCTAAAGTTCCATTAATTTTTCCGTTTTGAATACCTGAAGTACTTTCAAATTTCATTTCTGGAAATTGCTCAGCAGCAAAGAAATCAGCTGATTTTAAATGTCCATCACGATCTGCATTTTTTGTATTGATTGAATCTACTTTTGCATCAAATTCAAATTTTGCATCAGAAAAATCATCTGAATTAGCTTCTACATCAGCATTGAAATGATCAAAATTTCCTGTTACTGTAGAAATTACCATGTGTTTTACTTTAAATTGGACTTCTGAATGAGAAGGGTCTAAATTCCATTTTGTTGCCATAATGTTTTGTTTTTATTTGTTATTTAAATTGATTTTATTTATCCTATTTTGAATGATAACATTCCTAATGATCCATAAATTAGTTTATCATTAAAAAGTGTTAGCTCCTCTTCTTTTCCTTGTAATGCTAATGCGTAAATAGCTGGCAAATAATGTTCCATAGATGGGACAGCAAGATTAAATGCGCTACCTTTTTGTACAAAATTGAACAATTCGTCGTGATTACCTGTTTGAACAATATTCTTGAATGTATCATTCACTTCATAAGCCCAATCATAACCAGCATTTGGCTCGCTCCAATTTAATGCTCTCAAATTGTGTACAACATTCCCACTTCCTACTATTAATATCCCTTTACTACGCAAAGCGTCTAATTCCTTCGCTAATTCGTAATGCTCTTTTGGCGTTTTATAAACATCCAAACTCAGTTCTATCATCGGAACATCTGCTTCTGGATACAAAAATTTAATCACACTCCAAGAGCCGTGGTCAAATCCCCACATTTTGTCTAAATCAACCTCTGTTGTTTTAATTAAATTTTTGACCTCTGTTGCTAATTCTGGACTTCCTGGCGCTGGATATTCAACATCGAATAAAGCTTGCGGAAAACCATAAAAATCGTGAATCGTTTTGGGTTGTTCTAAAGCCGTAACTTTAGTTCCTTTCGTTTCCCAATGTGCCGAAATACAAATAATCGCATTTGGTTTTGGGATTGTTTTTCCAATCTTCTTCCATCCTTCTACAAAAATATTTTCTTCGATTGCGTTCATCGGAGAGCCATGTCCTAAAAATAAAACTGGCATTTTATCAGTTGTAGAAAAACTTGAAGTAATTGATTTTAACGTATTGAAATCCACGATTTTTATAATATATTTTATTTATTATTATTTAGCTTTTGAAGCTGAAAATTCTAAGTTTGATGTTAATGTAACAACATCACCTACAACAGCTTCTGGGAAATTACCACCGATGTTAAAATCACTTCTTTTTACATTTCCTTTTACTGTAAATCCGTACGTTTTAACTCCGTTATTGTTGATGCTTCCGTTGTAAACTAATTTTAATGCAACTGGTTTAGTTACTCCGTTTAATGTTAAATCACCAACCATTTTAAATTGATTTCCTTTAACACGTGTAATTCCTTTTGAAGAGAATTCTAGTTTTGAATTTTTTGCTGCATTGAAAAAATCTGCTGATTTTAAATGATTATCACGTGCCTCAACTCCTGTATTGATTGAATTGATATCTGCAACTACATGAAATTTTGCATCGCTTAAATCTTCTTTTGTAAAGTTTAAATGAACATCAAAATTTTGGAATTGTCCTTCAACATCAGAAATTGTCATGTGAGAAACAGAAAAGCCTAATTTTGAGTGCGCTTTATCATTTGTATAATTTTGAGCAAATGCAGACATTGAAGCTGCTGATAACATTAACGTGAATAATAATTTTTTCATAACGAATGATTATTTGATTGTTTTTAATTAATTATTTATTTTGATAGGACAAATTTAGCTCAGTCATCAGCGAGATTTCATTGACATAAGATAAGAAATTAAAAAGCTTGATTTTTCATCTAATAAACGATCAAATTGTATCAATTAATATTCCAAAAAGTAAAGATTTTGAATTTGTTAGCAATAAAAAAAACACTTCAATAGAAGTGTTTAATATTATTTTACTGGACTAAAATACCAGTAGGTAGATGTTTTTTTATTCTCGATTTCCAAATATTCTGGAAATGCTTGCGGTAATAAATGTAATTCTTCCGATTTTTTCAAATCTGTTAGAATCTGACGCAAAGGATATCCTTTTTTACGGTCGTGAGGAAAATATCCTTTTTCAATTAAGAAAGGCATCATATCCTTAGTTTTTACACGTTCCAACTTATTTTCTGTTAAATAAGCCTGAATATCTTCGCTCATTTTTTTGACCACTTCGCGGTCTACTTTAATATATTCGTTTCTCTTCATATAATTTTACCAATTACCATTCATGTGCGTTAAAATCATAGGACCTTCAGAAGTAACCAAAACAGTATGTTCGTGTTGTGCAAAAACGCCAGGTGCATTTCCTATCATTGTCCAACCATCCGCTTGCTCAATTGCTTCGTAAGAATTTTCTGAAATAAAAGTTTCCAATGCAATAACTGAATTTTTACGGAATCGACGTTTATCATCAGGGTCTCTGAAATTCATCAAATCCAATGGTTCTTCGTGCAATGAACGCCCTACTCCATGACCAGTTAAATTCTCAATCACATGATAATGATGTTTTTTTGCTTCTTTCTCAATAATTCCACCAATATCAGCGATTTTAACTCCAGATTTTACAGCCGCAATTGCTTTTTGAAGCGCAGAAATAGATGCATCAACAATTTTTTGATAACCATTCACATCTTCTCCAACAACAATAGAACCTCCATTATCAGCCCAAAAACCACCTAATTCTCCAGAAACATCAATATTAACCACATCTCCGTCTTTCAAAATTTTATCGGCTCTTGGAATTCCGTGACAAATTTCTTCATTCACGCTTAAGCAAGTATAACCAGGAAATTGATACGTCTCGAAAGGAGCTGATTTGCAACCAAATTTGTGCATAATCTTCGCACCAAAATCGTCCAATTCTTTTGTTGACATTCCAGGTTTTACATAATCTTTCATCTCTTTAAGAGTAACGGCTACAGCTTCGCTGACTTTTTTCATTCCGATTAACTCTTCTTCTGTCTCTATAATCATTGCTTAAATTCTATTGATTTCCTTTTCAGAAATCATTTGCAAATTTACGGGTATTTGTAACGATTATTTGCTTATTTTGATAGAAATTCGTGATTATTGTATGATAGATTATATTGTTGATTGATAAAGAAGTATATCAATCATAATGAAAACGACATTTCGCAATTTGAATTTCATCTTCTACAACACGATATATTAACCGATGTTCATGATCTATTCTTCTCGACCAAAATCCTGCATATTTATGTTTCAAAGCTTCTGGTTTCCCCAGACCATCAAAAGGATTTCGAGCAATACCTTTAATCAATTCATTGATCTTTTTCAATTTAGATTTATCTGTTTTTTGCCAATACAAATAATCTTCCCATGATTCATCAACAAAAACGATTTTCATCTATTCTTCAATTAACTCCTTTGTAAACGTTTTCTGAGTTTTTAATTTCTCAATTGCAGCATCCAAACGCTCTTCATTTTTGCGAGAAGAAAGCTCATGATTCGTAGCCATTAGCGAATTATACTCTTCTAATGACATAATAACAACACCAGAATTTTTTCCACGATTAATAATCAATGTTTCAAAATTATTCGTCACACGATCAAAATATTCTTTAATATCTTTTCTAAATTCAGAAATATTTGTTATCAACATATGTACAATATTTTGTACAAAAATAAGTATAATTAATTATAAATAAACTTGATTTATAAAGTTTTAGAAAATAAAAAAATCCGTCAAATGACGGATTTAAGGTTATATTTTTCTAACGATTAATCTGCATCATAGATTAATACTCGTTTTGCTAATTTATTTGGACCATTCAAAAACTCGATATGTTGTGGATGTTTTTGATACGTCTCAAATTGTTCCATCGTTTCGAAAGCTGCAAACAAAGAAAACGAATACGAAGCGTCGATAACATCTCTTTCGATATTTGCTGGTGTTCCAACATGAAAAAATACTGAAGGAGCAATTGGTTCTAAATCTTTCAAAGCTTGATGAAATGTATTCACTTCAGCTTCTGTAGCGTCATCTTTTAACCAAAATAGTACGTGGTGTGCTAACATAAAATTCTATTTTTAATATGCAATTTGCATTTTTACTTTCTTATTTTTTACTTTTTGACCGTTCAATTTTTTCAATAAGTCCGGAACTTTTTTACGGTTAATCGCAACATACGAAGTGGTATCTTTTACCTCAATAATTCCGACATCGTTTTTTTCTAAACCTCCTTTTTTGAACAAAAATCCAACAATATCAACTTTGTTTACTTTGTCTTTTTTTCCTGCAGAAATATAAATCGTTTGGTAAGGTGTACGTTCTGGAATCTTATATGTTCCACCTAAATTTTCGACAGGTAAATTTTCATTTACAAACGGAAAATGTTCTTCATTGCTAATAATTAAATACACAAAACCTTTCGCATTCATACGTGCTGTACGTCCATTTCTGTGAATAAAAGCGGCTTCTTTTGCAGGTAATTGATAATGAATAATCGAATCTACTTCTGGAATATCCAAACCACGCGCAGCCAAATCTGTTGTAATTAAAACTCGAACCGAATCATTTCTGAATTTCAGTAACGCACGTTCGCGTTCGTCTTGTTCCATTCCACCATGAAAACTTTCACGCGCAATTCCTTTTTCATGCAACAAATTACTAATACGGTCGACAGCATCACGGTGATTACAGAAAATCAACATGCGTTTGCTTCCAATTTTGCAAATCAAATTAAATAAAGTATCCAATTTTTCTTCTGAAATGGTGTTAACCACTTTCATATGTAAATCAGGCTTTACCTCGATTTGTTTTAGATAGCTCACAATTTTTTCGTCATTCAATCCAACAAATTCTGGAATATTTTCCATTTCTGTAGCAGAAGTCAAAATACGTTGTTTCAAACCAGAAAGTTGCTCTACAATAAAGCTCATATCTTCTTGAAAACCTAATTCTAACGCTTTATCAAACTCGTCTAAAATTAAAGTTTGAACAGTCGAAGGATCAAAATTTTCGTTACGCAAATGATACGCAATACGTCCTGGAGTCCCAATTAATACAGCTGGAGCTTCTAACAAAGTATTTTGCTCAACTTTTGTATTGTGACCTCCATAACAACACGTTACTTTATAATCAGACTTCATCGATTTGAAAACTGTTTCGATTTGTAAAGCTAACTCACGCGCAGGAACTAAAATTAAGGTTTGAACACCTTTTACATCTGGATTTAAATCTCTTAAAGTCGGAAATAAAAACGCCAATGTTTTACCAGATCCTGTTGGTGATAATAAAATTAAATCTCGTTGATTTTCGGACATTTTGAATGCTGAACGTTGCATTGCATTCATATCTTTGATGCCCAAATTTTTATAAAGTAAATCGATTTGCATGCTGCAAAAATAGTCTATTCTTTCGAATTAATCATTTTTTGAAGCTGTAGAAATCTTATAATCTTCCATAAATTCATCAAAAAGATTCATGATTTCGAAGTGATTTTTATCTAAAGTATTTGCGTCAAACGAAACAACAGCGCCATACATTTTATTCCAAAATCTCATACGTGCTTGTAAGAATTTCTGCGTTTCGTTATGGATAAAATCGTCTGCATCAATAATTTTTATATTAATGACACGTTGGCGAGGCAATTTCAGTTCTTCAATTTCTAAAATTTTTCCCCATTCAATATAATTCAAATGATCCGTAGGTTTGTAAACAATTCCTTTTTTATCAATCAATAAAATCAATTGTTTTTTCATCAATTTTTTGATTGAAACGATGATGAATAGTAAACTTGGAACAAATAAAACTCCGCTTAAAATTTTTGCAGTTTGCGGAGAATTAACTTGATTGGCGTTTAGAAATAAATAAATTGAACAAGCAAAAAATAAAAGACTACCGAATAATAATCCCCAATTGCTTGTTTGTTTTGCGTAAACTTTAACTGAATTCAATTGATTTTGTTTTTACAAAAATATAGATTTTAATCTTAATTAAAGGTTATAAAAAAGAGTCTCAAAAAACTGAGACTCTTATTAATTATCCAAAAATTTCTTGGTATTGTTTCTTGTATTTTTCTAAAATAATTTTACGTTTAAATTTTAACGTTGGCGTTAATTCTCCACCTTCTACGGTCATTTCATTTGGAATAATTGCAATCTTTTTGATTTGTTCCCAATGTCCAAAATGATTATTCAGTTGATTGATTTCTTCTTCTAATTTCTTTTTGACAACATCGCTTTTCTGAAATTCATCATGAGGAAGATTTACAATTTCAAGAGCATTTGACTGCGACCATTTTTTTAGATTTGTATAACTCGGAACCACAAAAGCTCCAGGAAACTTCTCACCTTCTCCAACAACCATCAATTGCTCGATGAATGGCGATTCTACCATTTTCATTTCGATTTGTTGTGGAACAATATATTTCCCTCCCGAAGTTTTGTACATTTCTTTTTTACGGTCAACAATTTTCAAGAATTTATTGTCTATCCATTCTCCAATATCACCCGTGTATAGCCAACCATCTTTGATTTCTTCGGCAGTTTTTTCTGGTAAATTATGATAACCCATCATCACAATATCACCTTTTACTAAAATTTCGCCATCATCAGCCAATTTTACTTCAACACCTTTCAACGGAGGTCCAACAGTTCCTATCTTTTTACCTCGACGAAAACAATTCACCGCAATTACTGGCGAAGCTTCTGTCAATCCATAACCTTCATAAATTGGAATTTCGGCAGCTAAAAATACGCGAACAATTCGTTGTTGAATCGCTGCACTTCCCGTTACAATGGCTTTTAATTCGCCACCAAGTCCTTCGTACCATTTGTGTAAAACTAATTTTCGGGCAATTGCTAATTTCAAATTATAAATTGTAGAACGCTGATCATCTTCTAACACAAACTCATCGCCAACTTTTACAGCCCAATCAAAAATAGATTTCTTAAAACCTGATAATTGAGCTCCCGTTTGCATGATTTTTTCATAAACTTTTTCAATCACACGAGGAACAGCCGTAATCATATGCGGTTTAATTTCTTTTAAATTATCGCCAATCTTCTCCATCGATTCTGCAAAATATATCGAAATCCCCATGTACACATACAAATACTGAATTGTTCGCTCATACGCATGACAAGCAGGAAGAAAGGTCAAAGCACGATCATAAGGATCAAGTGGTGTTGAATATTCGCAAGCCATAACATCTGCAATAATATTTTTGTGCGACAACATCACACCTTTCGGATTTCCCGTTGTTCCTGATGTATAGATTAAAAAAGCTAAATCTTCGTGCTTTACATTTGCGGCACGTTTGTCTATTTCTTCTTGTTGAATTGTTTTTCCTTTTTCGATTAAAACATTCCAACTTTCTGTATTTTCAAATTCATCAATCGAGTACAGTTGCTCTAATGAAGGCAATTTTGTTTTGAGTTGATTGATTCGCGTATACAAATCGAGATTACTTGTAAAACACAATTTTATAGCCGAATCGCTAAAAATATATTCGTAATCGCTGTCAGAAATATTCGGATAAATCGCTACCACAACAGCTCCGATTTGTTGTATCGCATAATCTATCATATTCCATTCGACACGATTTTCTGAGATTAATCCCACTTTTTCACCTGGTTGAACTCCACAAGCGATTAATCCTTTTGAGATTGCATCAACATGTTCTAAAAAAGTTGTGGTTTTCATTGGTTTCCATTCTCCATTTTGTTTGGATACAAACATGGATAAATCAGGAAACTTTTCCAGCTGACGTTTTGGTAAATCAAAAATTCTGGTTGCTTCCATAGCGTACTTATAGTTTTGTAATTTTGAAAAGAATTCGTCGAAAATAGCGTAAAATGATGAGTTTTTCAAAAATTTTATCTTCAACTTAAAAAGAATTATATTCGTCATAACTATTACAATTATGAAATATCTAATTTTATTTCTCTTATTATTTTACTCTTGCAGTTCTGATTTTAAAAAGTCTTATATAATTGGAGATATTAAATTATATGAATTACAATGTTCTGGACACTATTATTTAAGCACTGATAATTGTGATTGTAAACATTTACCAACTAATTATTTTATTCCAAAAGGAGAAAATGATTCATTTTTTGAATTATTCTTAAGAGAGAATAATGGTAAACTTCAAGTTAATTCACTTTATAATGAATTTGAAACTCATGGAAATAGCTAAGAGAAAGTAGATTTTATTATATATACCGATAACGCTTCTTTTATGGATAGTATTGAAAAAGTAGATTATACTGTGATTCGTGGTTATACTAACGAAAGAATGAATCCATAAAAAAATCCCTCAACTCATTATGAATTGAGGGATTTTTTTATTTATAAATTTCTTCGAATTCTTTCTGATATTTCTTTAGAATAACTTTACGTTTTAATTTCAAAGTTGGAGTTAATTCTTCACCTTCAATCGTAAATTCATGCGCTAAAATTGCTGGTTTCTTAATCTGTTCCCAATTTCCAAAAAACTGATTTGCTTTACGAACTTCTTGATTAATTACTTTATGAACTTCTGTAGATGCTATGAATTCATCGCGAGAAAGATTACTAATTTCAGGTGCATTTTCTTTTGCCCATTCTTTCAGATTTGCATAATTCGGAACAATAAAAGCTGACGCAAATTTTTGCGCATCACCAACAACCATTGCTTGCTCAATAAAATTTGATTCGACAAGTTTTGTTTCAATTGGTTGAGGAACAACATATTTTCCACCAGAAATTTTGAACATTTCCTTTTTACGATCAATGATTTTCAAGAAATGACCTTCTCCTTCCTCCCAAACTCCAATATCACCTGTGTGCAACCATCCATCAATAATGACCTCATCGGTCGCTTTTTGATTTTTATAATAGCCCATCATCACATTAGGACCTTGAACCAAAATTTCTCCATCTTCGGCTAATTTTACCTTAACATCTTTTATTGGTGAACCCACAGTCCCTATTCGAACACCTAATTTATGCGGATTATTTACAGTGATTAAAGGCGAAGTTTCCGTCATTCCATATCCTTCAAAAAATGGTAATCCAGCCGCCATAAAAACACGCGCAATTTTACCTTGCAACGAAGCACTTCCCGAAATAATATATTTGAAATTACCTCCTAACGCTTCATAAAATTTATTCAAAACTAATTTTCGAGCTAAAGCTAACTTCACATTATACACCAAAGATCGTTTCTTCGCATCAGGTTCATATTGAGAAGCAATATTAATCGCCCAATCAAAAACTTTTCGTTTTTTTCCTGTTAAAGCGCTACCTGTTTTTAGGATTTTCTCATAAACTTTTTCCATCACTCGAGGAACAGCAGTCATGATATGAGGTTGTACTTCATTGATATTATCACCAATTTTTTCAAAACCTTCGGCGAAATAAACCGTTACACCAATATATAAATAGGTATAAATTACAGTTCTTTCGTATGTATGACAAGGCGGTAAAAAAGTCAAACCTCTTGTTCCTTCTTCTAACACAACAATTTCTTTTGCCGCAATAAAATTCGAAACCAAATTATTATGAGACAACATTACACCTTTCGGTTTTCCTGTTGTTCCAGACGTATAAATTAAAGTTGCTAAATCTGAATTTCGAACAATTGAACTAAGATTATTTACATATTCGTCTGTTATATCTTTTCCAATTTCTTTTAATTCTGACCAATTTCTAGAATCTGGGAACTCATTAATTGCAAAAACATATTCTAAACTATAAATTGTCCCAAACATATTATTGATACGTTCATACAAATTTTTTGTACTTACAATACACAATTGTATTTCGGCATCATTGAAGATAAATTGATATTCAAAATCTGTAATATTTGGATAAATCGCTACCACAACCGCACCAATTTGCTGAATTGCAAAATCAATCACATGCCATTCATAGCGGCTTTCGCACACAAGTCCTACTCGATCGCCAGGTTTAACTCCCAGAGCTAATAAACCTTTCGAAATTTCTCTTGTTTGCGCAATAAATTCGGCTGGTTTTGTAAACTTCCATTCGCCATCAATTTTACTTGCAAACATATTATGATTGGGGTAAAGTTCTTGTTGACGATAAGCTAAGTCAAAAATTCGTGTAGGATTATTCATTTTTTAAATACTAAACTTTATAAAAAAGAGTGCAAATTTGGTGCAAAATTTTCATAAATCAGTTTTATTTCACGAAAAAAGCAAGATTAATAAAAATCTTGCTTCGTTATTTTTCTAAAAAATTGATGTTTTTATTGATAAATTCCGTCAATTTCTTTTTTATATTTTTCTGAAATGATTTTACGTTTCATCTTCAAAGTTGGCGTTAATTCTCCAGCTTCAATTGTAAATTCATAAGGCAGTAAATGAAATTTTTTAATTTTTTCCCAATTTCCAAAATTGACATTTAATTTATTGATTTCATTTCCTATCAATTCATAAATTTTTGGATGCGTTAAAAACTCTTCACGAGGTAAATTAATCAATGAAGATTCATTTGCTTTTGCCCAATCAATACAGTTTTCATAAGAAGGAATAACCAAAGCAGCAGGGAATTTTCGTCCTTCTCCAACTACCATAATTTGTTCGATATAATTAGATTCTGAAAGAATTTTCTCAATTTGTTGTGGCACAACATATTTTCCTCCAGAAGTTTTGAACATTTCTTTTTTACGATCGATAATTTTTAAGAATTTATCATCAACCCATTCTCCAATATCGCCCGTATACAACCAACCATCTTTCAAAACCTCAGCCGTCGCCTCAGAATTTTTATAATATCCTTGCATGATATTTTTACCTTTTGCTAAGATTTCTCCATCTTCAGCTAATTTAATCTCAATATCAATCAAAGGAATACCAACGGTTCCGATTTTCATTCCACGTTTGATACAATTTACAGATAAACAAGGTCCAGCTTCTGTTAAACCATAACCTTCGTAAATTGGAATTCCGGCTGCTAAATACAATTTTAATAAACGAGTTTGTAAAGTTGCACTTCCCGATGCAATTCCTTTGACATTACCGCCAAGCGCCGCTTTCCATTTCGAAAAAATTAATTTTCGAGCAATGTTTAATTGAAATTTATACCAAGCAGAAAGTTTTGATTCGTCTAAATCATACTGTTCTCCTAACGAAATTGCCCAAAAGAATAAAGCTCTTTTTACTCCTGTCAATTGTTCTCCAGTCGCCATTATTTTATCGTAAACTTTCTCTAAAACACGTGGAACAGCCGAAAAAATATGTGGTTGAACTTCTTTCATATCTTGCCCAATCGTATCCATTGATTGTGCAAAATAGATTGGTAATCCCATTTTGATGTACACGTATTGAAAGACGCGTTCATACGCATGACAAGCAGGTAAAAAAGACAACGCTTTATCATACGCTTTTACAGGAAAAGAATATTCGGAACTATTGACATCAGCCAATAAATTTTCGTGAGAAAGCATAACGCCTTTCGGGTTTCCTGTTGTTCCAGAAGTATAAATAAGAGTTGCTAAATCAGTTGGTTTTACATTGTCCATCTTCGTTTGTAAAACCTCATCAGAAATAGAAATTCCTTTCGAAATTAGCTCAATCCAATTTGGTGTATGCGGATAAGTATTAAATGTATAAACTTGTTCAAGATTTGGAATACGATCTTTGATTCCTAATAATCGTTGATACAACGCATCATTGCTCACAAAACAAAGTTTGATTTCGGCATCATTTAGAATAAATTCGTAATCATTATCCGAAATATTGGGATAAATTGCCACAACAACAGCTCCAATTTGCTGAATTGCAAAATCTACTAAATTCCATTCTAAACGATTTTCGCTGATTAACGCAACTTTATCATTTTGTTGAACACCATTTGCAATCAAACCTTTCGAAATATTATTTACTCGATTGATAAAATCTGTTGTCGAAATTCCCTTCCATTCTCCTTTTTCTTTGTAATTAAAAATCGAAATGTTAGGTGTATTTTTTTCTTGAAATCGAGATAAATCGAATACTCTTTGTGGTTGTTTCATATTCTTGAAATAAGGATACAAATTTCTGCTAATTCTTTCTACTTTAGAAATTATTTACTCATTCTTTTCTCAAAAAAATTAAGTTTATTATCAATAAAAATCATTTTATTTTTTTGCAATAATTATACTATACTCTCTTTCAACTTTTTCGCCAGCTTTGCTAATTACACTTTCTGAAAATGTTTTTCTATTTTCAATAGAAAATTTAGCTGATTTCAATAGTTTTATCACTTCGTCTTCTGTGTATAAATTGAAGCCAAATTGAGTAAAAGGTAAAGTTTCCATAAATTCCTTTTTAGCAAAAGTAAGAGCAAATTCCCCATTGAATTTCAAGACTCTATAAATTTCACTCAAGAAAAATTTAGGATTTTTCCAAAAATAGATTGTATTCACTGTGAAAATTTTATCAAAACGTTTTTCATAAAAATGAATTCTTTCATCCATAATTATTTCAAATCTAATATTTGCATTCAAATAATCAGAATTGTTCGTGATAGCACTATTTTTCATGACCTGTGAAAGTTCTAAACCAATATATTCTAAATCCTTTGCTTGATTTAATACATAAGGTAAATGCTTACAATTTCCATGACCTAACTCTAATATTTGTTCTTTATTTTGTAATTGTAAATGATCTATTGTCGTTTTTATCATACCAAAATTACTTTCATTCATTTGCTCACCAACTTCAATTCCTTCGTCTCCATTTGGACAACTCAATTGTTCCGCAAGATTTTGTAAATCAATATTATTTTTCATTAAATTTATTTATATAGAATAATTCTAAATTAATAAATATTAATCATTGTTCGCGTGATTTTAATCATTTAAAAATTACATCTTACCTTTGAAAAATAGTAAAATAGATGAAGGATATTATACGAACTGAAGACGAAGATGATTTCAAATTGTTTTGTTTGGAATCTGTAGCAGATATTGAAGAGCAAAATGATTCGCAATTATTGGAATTTTTGGAACATTTGGCTCGAGAATTTCAGATTACAAATGTTTATAAAACGACTGATAGCTTTGAAGGTTTCGAAGAAAGTTTGACCAATCTTCTTTATCATGATAAATATTTTAGAGATTATAAAATCATTTATTTAGTTTTTGAAGGCGAAGGAAATCAAATTCAAATTGATGATTATTACTATAGTTTGGAAGAAGTAGCAGAAATTTTTCAAGGAAAACTAACCGATAAAATTGTTCATTTTGCAAATACAATGAGTTTAAATTTGGAAGACGAAAGTTTTCAATATTTTATTGATGTTACAGGAGCAAAAGCCTTATCTGGATATGTAAACCCTTCTCCAATTTTGAGTACAATTTTAGATCAATATTATTTTTGTTTAGCAAAAGAAATTGATGACGAAGAAGAGCTTGTACATGCATTGTTTGATAAACACGCCAATATATGCCTGAAATTAGGATTTAGATTGTATCATTAATAAGATTTAACAATAAGCTAAAACACTTCTCAGAAATAATCTATTCATTTACAAAAATAATAAAATGGATAGACGTAAATTTCTTAGAGGATCGGCATTAATTTCTACAGGCTTAATTCTAAATCCTTTCGATTTATTTGCTCAAAATAAAATCAAACCTAATCTTTCTACAAATTCTGCAAAGAATATTATTTTTATGATAAGTGATGGAATGAGTTCCGGAACTCTTGCTATGGCTAATTTGTACAACATACAATTGCATGGAAAAAATGGTAATTGGATAAATCTTTATGAAGAAAATAAAGTAAAAAGAGCTTTAATGGACACCGCTTCTGCAAGTTCTATTGTTACCGATTCAGCTGCTGCAAGTTCAGCTTTTGGAGGTGGAATTCGTGTGAAAAATGGCGTATTAAATATTAGCACGAATGGAGAACATCATGTTCCGATTTGGCAAAAGTTCAAAAAAGCGGGTAAAAGAACAGGGTGTGTGACTACAGTTACTATTACTCATGCCACTCCAGCTGGTTTTTGTATAAATTCTGCAAGTAGAAATGCAGAACCAGAGATAGCTGAAAAATATGCCGAAATTGGCATTGATGTTTTATTAGGTGGTGGTGATGAGTTTTTTAATTCATCCAAAAGAGAAGACAAGAAAGATTTGTATGCTATTTATAAAAATAAAGGCTATCAAATTGCGAAAACAAAGGAGGAATTAGGAAAATCTCAAAACAATAAATCTCTATTAGGTATTTTCAATACTGGAGCAATTCCTTACGCAATCGATCATAAAAATCTCTCAAAAAATAAATCTATTCCTACACTTGCCGAAATGACTAAGGTTGCGATTGATAATTTGAAAGATTATCAAAATGGTTTTGTATTGCAAGTAGAAGCTGGAAAAGTGGATTGGGCGGCACATGCAAATGATGTTGCAGGATTAATAAATGATCAAATTGCATTTGATGAAACAATCAAAACTGTAATGGATTTTGCTGAAAAGGATGGAAATACGTTAGTTATCATCACAACTGATCACGGAAATGCAAATCCAGGAACTATTTATGGAGCTGATGTAAACAAAAAATTTGAAAGTATTGTTAATTATAAATATACCAACGAACATATTTTGAATGAAATTCACGAAGATTTTAATATACAAGAAATCAAAGATTGGATTGTCGAAACAAATGGTTTTAGTTTAACTGATGATGAAGCAAAACATATGTTAGATTTTTACAAAGGTTTGGATAAAGAAGAAGGATTATATAATTTCAAAAAGCTTCCGTTCAAATTTTTCTCTGAAATTCAGAAAAAACACAACAATGTAGGTTGGATAAGTATGGATCACTCGGGCGATTATGTAGAATTAGCTATGTATGGACCAGGAAGTGATTTGTTGAAGCCATTTGTAAAAAATACAGATCTTCATCAACTTATGTTACAAGCAACGAACGTAAATGTATAGTAAACAAAAACCTCTCAAGTTGAGAGGTTTTATGTTTTATTCTTAAACTATATTTTACATCGAATGCGCTTTATTTCCTTCGAAATGAATCATCCAAGGTGTTCCAAATTGATCAATAAAAGACGCATAAAGCTCAGCAAAAAACTGCTCAGCCAAAGGCATTTCTAACGATTTTGCATTTACCGAAAGACGATCATATAATTGATGCGCTTCTGCGGGATTATCAACATCAAGCATAATGTAATTATTATTTCCAGCTTTGTATTGATGTCCAAATTCTTCAATAATATCAGAACCCATTAACATTGTTGTTTCATTAATAAACAATGCCACATGCGAAACTTTATCCTTTGCACTTTCTGGAATCTGAAATTCTGGATTTGGCGGCATATCTACCATTTTATACATCCCAATATTTTGCGTTTCAAAAACAGTTTCATAAAACTGAAATGCCTTTTCGCAATCTCCGTTAAAATTTAAGTAAGCGTGTACTTTAGCCATAATATAGTGTTTTTTTGTGATTATTTTTTTAATATAATGGTTGACCATTTTCATCGGTTGTTAAAACCTCTGTCATATAATTCAAAAATGGTTGAAGAACCTGAATTGATTTCGCCACTTTCTGCGGAAAATCTTTTGCTAAAACTTCTTCATCCGTGAAATTCTTGATAAATAAATATTGCTTTTTACGCAACAATTCAATTCGCTCATGATCTTTCGAAAAACCTTTTGGAGCAGATTTCACTTCTTCTCCTTGCATTTCTCCAAACTCATTCATAATTGTTTTGGATTGAAGAATCTTCGCTAATTCATCCGAAACTTCAATATCTTTTCTAATACGAAGCAAATCATCGCGCTCTGGTCCCCAAAAACCAACACCTATAAAATTATGATTCGGTTGAATATGGAAATAATACCCACCTCTATTAAGTGGCTTTTTGCGACCTGTTTGCGCAGAAAAATGAGTTTTATAAGGAGTTTTATCATGAGAAAAACGAACATCTCTATAAATTCTATAAATTTTAAGCGGTTCTAATTCTTCCTTTTTACTTAATTCTTGGTAAATCACATTGAAAATTGAATCTGCTTCAGCTTTCGCTGTATCAAATTCAACTTTATGTTCTGTAAACCATTCGCGGTTATTATTTTTTTCTAATTTTTTTAAAAATTTATCGATTTGTGACATGATTTATTTTTTTCGATTAAGTAGTACTTTTTCATAATTTTCTATCCATTGTTGTGGCGTAATTTTTTGCGCTAATTCTCCGATTAATTCAAACGGAATATCCTCTACTTTTTTGAAACGAATACAACTTTTTCCCATATCTAATTTACGTTTTGAGTATTTTGGATATTCATCAACAAACCAATTCAGCAATTTATTGTCCATATAAATTCCCATGTGATATAACGCAATGAAATTCTTTTGAGAAGCAATATTGATAAACGGCAACGGTGATTTCGGATCGCAATGATAACCATTCGGATAAAGTGAAAACGGTACAACAAACCCAAGATGACCATAGCTCAACTGCAACTCGAAACCAGTGGGTAATTTATCTGCCAAAATTTTAATTAATTTCTCAACAGCTTCTTTTCTTTCTACTGGAATTGACGTTAAATATTCTTCTAAATTTGCGACTTCATATTGCATTATTTTCGATATTTATCATTCAAACCTTTTCCTTCTAAAATCATAGGTTTTATTTTTTCGATGCGAGAAATTTTCGTTTTCTCTTGTTTTGCTTCATCAATATATTCGATGTATTCTTTTTGTCTTCCTGAAGTTAAAGCTTTAAATGAAGTAAATAATTTATTGTTTTGATTTAGAGTTTCTTTCAAAATCCCATCAACTTCTTTTGGTACAGATTTTTGAGGTTTTATTTCCTTTCCGTCTTTCACCAATTGAATCGCTTCTAAGACATATTCTCTTACTTTTTCGACATCAATTTCATCGGCAGAATTAAATCTCCATTGACGCAAAGCTTTCGTTTTTTCTTCATTCGCATTCACCAAAACTTTATATTGATCTTTCAAGAAAACGCCATTGTGAAACCACAACGCAAAATGATTTTTGAAACCACTAAATGCCAACACATTTTTCTTGTTAAACGTATAAATATCTCCACCCCATTTAAACTCTTTTACAAGTTCCGTTTCATTTACAACTTGTTGAATTTTCTCATTCGCTTCTGCCCAATTACCATTGTATTTCGTCCATTCTTCAGCTTTCTGATCTTTCATCAAACTAACTTTATACAACACAATTTCTCTCAATAATTTCTTCGGTAAAACTTTATCCAAAGGAAGTTGTATTGTACCTTTTGATGTTTTATAATCGGTTAAATCATTTTTAAAATGTTCGATTGTTTCTGCTCCAGGATAAATCCCTACATGATTTTTGAACATCGCAAAATGAATCACATTTCCATTCAAACGAAATGTTGGCATTTTATAATTAATCGTTTCCATTGCTCTTGGTACAGCTTCATGAATAATTTTTCTTACGTTTTCTAAAATCTCCTGTTTAGCTTGATCAAACCCAAGAATATATTCATCAATAGTTGTGAAATTATCTGTCATCATAATTAATCTTCGCAAATCTCTTTCAGTTTGCGCAGTGCATTTATCCACATTTCTCTGACTTGAGTTTCTGGAAAAACCTGATCATCTATCTCCACCGAACAGGTTAATCGTGTGTGACCTTCTACATCTTCCATTTTATAGGTTTCTTCTGTATTTTTCCACGCATCAATTTCTGGTCCATCAAAAATTTCTTGACCTTCTTCATTCAGCTTTCCTATATGACGCATTTTGATTGATTTTCCAATAATATTTTCATCTATTGTAGCAATCATCGCTGCCGAACCTTTCTCGGTATCATAAGTGAAATAAACATGAGAACCTTCGGACCAATCTCCTTTAAAATCTGAAGTTTCACTAAACGATTTCGTCCAAATTTTATACGAATCTGGCGCAATCATTACTTTATGCACATGTTTAGGCTGCGCATAAATTACTTCTGTAAACGATACTTTTTTCATATTTTAAGCATTTGCTAATCCAAAAACAGCTCCAGCAGGATCTTCTACAATTGCAAATTGAAGATTTCCTTCTTTATTTTTAATCTCATGAATAGATTTCCCTCCCATTTCCAACGCTTTTTGTAAACTTTCCGCAACATTTTCTACACTAATGTACATAATCCATTGAGAAGGAATTCCTTTATTCATACCACGTTTCGTACAAACTCCACCAGCCGCATTTTCTGGAGAAGACATCATTGCATAATCATTGTATTCTTCTTCGCCATCTTTCATCGCAACATTTTTGACTTCCCAACCAATCACTTCTTTGTAAAAATCTTTTAATTCAGTCGAATTTTCAACAGTTAAATCAGCCCAAACCATTTGACCAATTTTCGATTTATTTTCTTCCATCTTCTACTATTTTTATCGATTTGATTCAACATAATTTTTGAAACTATTCAAAATAGCTTGCCAACCTTGTTGTTGCATTTCAGTAGGATTTTGACTTTCTGGTTCAAATTTTTCTGTGATTTTGGTTAAATTATTTTCTTCATGAAAATTAATTTCAACCTTACGACCATCTGCGATGTAATAACGAATAAATTTATTTGGAATGATTTCATCATATTTAGCTTCAAATTCGAATTGAAAACTGCCATCTTTCGCAGCCATCGTACTCTTTAATTTTCCACCAACTTGCAAATCATTTTCTGCTTTCGGACAATGCCAATCATCAGAAGCTTGATTCCATTTTACAATATCTTCAGGAGAATTAAAAGCTTTCCAAACTTGATCTATTGGAGCATTTATTATTGTTTCGATTGTGATCATACGTATGTCTTTTGTTCATTTTTAAGGTTTCATAAAATCAAAAGCACCTTTGCGCAAATTAATTCCATATTCGAGATAAGCTTTCAAACAAGCCAAGAAATTAGCCCAACCTTCTGTTTGTCCCATCAATTGCTTAATTCCAGCTTCATCATCATTCATTTCATGTTCAATGACTTTGACAATTGTCGAATCATTTTCTCCTTTTTCAAGAAAAATTTCCACCAACATATCATCAACACCGCCACTCCAATCAAACGAAATGTATTCATCTTGTTTTAAATCGCCTCCCATTACAGGAAAAATATCATCAAACTCAGGGAATTTCCATTCAACAATTTTTCCAGTTTCGATAGCACCCGTAGAAGAAGCGATAAAATATTGATTCATCTTATTTGGATTAACAATCGCATCAAAAACTTCATTTTTAGGTTTCTGAATTTGAATTGTTGCTTTTGCAGTTAACTTCATTTCAATTGATTTTGGCTAACTAATTTAGTCAAAAAAAGTGTTCGAATTTTCAAATTCATAAAAAATAATTAAAACTTTATCGATATTGAAATCATTTGTAGAAAATAATTCGATTTATAAGTGTAAAATTTAAAAGTTTTTTACATTTATAGTATTGTAAAATTGATAAACACGTGAAAAAATTTACTCAAAAAGCAACTCTACTTAGTCTTATTTTGATGAGTGGAATTAGCTATGCGCAAGTTGCAAAAGCAGATTCTGCCTATGTTAGAGAGCATTATGAAAAGACCGAACAATTGATTCCGATGCGAGATGGAACGAAATTGTTCACGGCTATTTATACGCCAAAAGATCAAACCAAAAAATATCCTGTTTTACTTAATCGAACACCTTATACCGTAGCGCCTTATGGAGCAAATGAGTATAAAAAATCGCTTGGAAATTTCCCTGCAGAAATGCGCGAAGGTTTTATTTTCGTGTACCAAGATGTGAGAGGAAAATGGATGAGCGAGGGTGAATTTGAAGATGTACGACCTGTTAATAAAACGAAAAATAAAAAAGCGATTGACGAAAGTACAGATACGTACGACACATTGGAATGGTTGGCAAAAAACATGAAAAATTACAACCAAAAAGCTGGAATCTATGGAATTTCTTATCCTGGTTTTTATTCAACAATGAGTTTAGTTAATTCGCATCCAACCTTGAAAGCTGTTTCGCCACAAGCACCAGTTACGAATTGGTTTTTAGGCGACGATTTTCATCACAATGGTGTATTATTTCTGAATGATTCTTTCAAATTTATGTCGTCATTTGGTGTAAAACGTCCGCAACCAATTACGCCAGATAAAGGTCCAAAATCATTAGAATATCCAATCAAAGATAATTACCGTTTTTATTTAGAAGGTGGATCTGTAAAGGAATTGAAGGATAAATATTTTCAAGATAATATCAAATTCTACAATGATTTGTTTGCACATCCTGATTATGATCAATTTTGGCAAGATAGAAATCCTTTGCCACATCTTACCAATGTGAAACCTGCTGTGATGACGGTTGGTGGTTTCTTTGACGCAGAGGATGTTTATGGTGCTTTTGAAACTTATAAAGCAATTGAAAAGCAAAATCCGAATGCGACAAATATTTTGGTCGCTGGACCATGGTTTCATGGTGGTTGGGTTCGCTCTAAAGCCGATACGTTTGGCGATATGCAGTTTGGAACGCCAACAGGTGAATATTATCAGCAACAAATTGAATTACCTTTTTTCAATTATTATTTAAAAGATAAAGGAAATTTCAAACCGACAGAAGCGCAAATCTTTATCACAGGTTCTAACGAATGGAAACAGTTTGATACTTGGCCACCAAAGAATGTGACAACTCAGAAAATGTATTTGCAAGCCAACGGAAAAATATCTTTTCAACAGACTAATAATACAAGTTTTGATGAATATGTAGCAGATCCAAATAATCCTGTTCCATATCAAGGTGGTGTTTTAGAAAGTCGTCCACGAGAATATATGGTCGATGATCAACGATTTGCGTCAACTCGTCCTGATGTTATGGTTTATCAAACCGATATTTTAACGGAAGATATGACAATCACAGGTCCAATTATAAATCATTTATTTGTTTCATCAACAGGAACAGATGCTGATTATGTAGTAAAATTGATTGATGTTTTTCCTGAAGATACACCAAAATATAATGGGAAATTGATGGCTGGATATCAAAATTTGATTCGTGCCGAAATTATGCGAGGAAAATACCGCAATAGTTTTGAAAAACCCGAAGCAATGGTTCCTAATCTGAAAACAAATGTAACGTATTCTATGCCAGATGTTGGACATACTTTCAAGAAAGGACATCGTATTATGATTCAAGTTCAAAATACATGGTTTCCTTTAGCAGACCGCAATCCGCAACAATTTATGAATGTTTATGAAGCAACCGCGAAAGATTTCTTGAAACAAACACAACGAATTTATCACGATTCTTACATCGAAATTCCAGTTTTGAAATAACAAAAAATCCAACAAGTAATTTGTTGGATTTTCTATTTTGATTCTATCAATTTATTCAACTAAAACTGCAGAAATCAACACTTTTTCGAAACTAAATGAAACACTAATCGGACAGGTTTCTTCTGCCTCTTTTGCTATTTTCTGAAATTCTTCATCTGTAATCGAAGGAATACTTGCTGTTAAACTTAATTCTGATCGAACAACTTTTCCTCCTTCAAAAACAATTTTACAATCGGTTTCTAATTTTTCTGCTGTATAACCTGCGTCTCCAAGTAATGCAGAAGTTTTCATTGTAA
Source organism: Empedobacter sp. UBA3475 (assembly GCF_002378465.1). Taxonomy (NCBI): domain Bacteria; kingdom Pseudomonadati; phylum Bacteroidota; class Flavobacteriia; order Flavobacteriales; family Weeksellaceae; genus Empedobacter; species Empedobacter sp. UBA3475. The sequence goes on from NZ_DFRA01000009.1 coordinate 173,210, forward strand.
AACAACCTGCATGAGCCGCTGCCAGAAGTTCTTCTGGGTTTGTTCCTACTCCTTCTTCAAATCGACTTTTGAACGAATATTGCGTATTATCTAATACTGTACTTTGTGTGGTTAATGTTCCTGATCCTTCTGTAACCGAACCATTCCAAACTGCTTTTGCACTTCTTTTCATTTTGAATATTTTTTAGATTGAATTTTATTAAAGTTAAAGATTATGAAATCATAAGAAGAATTAATTCTCAACTTTAAGAATAATTTTAACGAAAAAAGTTCAGATAAAAAATATCTGAACTTTTACTAAAAAAACTACTAACCACCCTTTACTATGAATTGTATTAGGTTATTCAAATTTACTAAGAAACTAATATTTATAAAATTGAAAATCAATTTCTAATCTAATTTTAATTTTAGAAAATCTTTATAACGTAACTTTTCCTATCTTTCCTTTATTCCCAACCAAAATCACATATTTCTTATCTGGCGAAACTGTACACGTATTGTAACTATCTTGTGTAATAGTTGTCCAATTATGTCCTCCATCTGCTGAATAATCCACTCCAGAATATCCACAAACCAAGACTTTATCTTTTGAAATAATTGTTACGCCAGATTTATATCCTGTTGGATATTTCCATGAATCTTGAAAAGCAATTTTACCATTTGTCAACTTAAATTTATAGAAATTATAGCTCGAATCTTCTGGTTTTGTAAAATCTCCACCAACCAAATATCCTACATTATTTGTTGCGTCATAAGCCATTCCATTAATTCCAGAAGTAGAACTTTTTGTTTTCTCTAACGCATACATTTGACCACCTTTTGGCGTATAATAGTATAAATTCGATAGCTCTCCTCCTGTCACAATCAAGGTTTGCTTTGCATCTACATACAAATTACTTCCACTTGAAGCAAAAAAAGCTTCTTTCGGATTTTTTAAACGCAAAGGTTGACCATGAAGCGATTTTGCAACTTCCCATTTTGTCGGATCAGTAATCGAAGACGTTAATACAAATGGTTTATCTGGCGACATTGGATCGCCCAAGACAATAATCTTTTTCGAAGTTTTATCCACATAAATTGCATCTAAAAAAATACCTTTTTCATTATTTTCATACACTTTATTCCATGATTTTCCGCCATCTTTCGTTTGCAAAACATAAGCAGGAGAATCAATTCCTAAAGCTAAATAGTTATCTTTTCCTAAAACTTCTACATCTCTAAAATCTCTATTTTCAACAACTTTCGGGTTAATCCAACTAAATGTTTTACCACCATCTATCGTTTTACCAATTGTATTTTTTGAGCCAGAAACAATAAACGTTTTTGCATCCTGAAAAGCCAAACCTCGGTAACTAACAGACGAATTTTCCTCATTAATCACTTGATAGGTTTGCGCAAAAGACAAACTCGATAACAATAGGACGAAATATTTCATTTTTTTATAAATTTTAGATTCTACATTTTATATAAAACTATTTTATCTCGGCGAATCAACCAAATATTTTTTAAGTTTGTGTTTTACATCAAATAAAATGAAACGATATACATTCTCAACATTACTTCTAAGTCTTACTTTAACATGTTTTAATCCAATTAATCAAACTGTTTATGGACAAAATATGTCAAAAAATAGTTCGAGAAGTTTACAGATTAATGAAAAAACATTAAACGATATTCTTGAGAGAAATAAAGCTTTTTACAAAGAAGGAAAAGTTGCCGATTATATTCCAGAATTAGGAAAAATGCAAGCGGATAAAATTGCTTTTTCTGTAGTTAATGAAAATGGTAAAGTGATAAATGTTGGCGATATCAATCAAAAATTTACAATTCAAAGTATTTCTAAAATCATTGCGTTGATGATTGCTGTTACAGAAAAAGGGGAGAAAAATGTATTTTCTAAAATGGGTTATTTCGGAACAGATAAACCATTTAATCATTACGCAAACCTTGAAACGACAGGAAAACCTCTGAATCCAATGATGAATGCTGGTGCGATTTTAACAACTTCTATGATTGATGGTGAAGGTGAAATTCCTTTCAAAAAAATCCTTGAAATGGTTCGCTACATCACCAAAAATAATTCGATAGATTATAGCAAATCCGTTTATAATTCTGAAAAAGAAACGGGACACAAAAATCGTGGAATGTTTTATTTGATGAAAAATAATGGCTTGATTGAAGGTGATGAAGAAAAGTTGAACAACTATTTCAAACAATGTTCTATCGAAGTAACTGCCGAAGATTTAGCTAAAATTGGTTATTTCTTTGCGCATCAATGCACACGTTTTGATGGTGATGCAACGTATAAAAATCCAGAAATCTCACAGTTAATTCAATCTCAAATGTTGACTGCTGGAATGTATGAATTTAGTGGCAAATATTCACGCACCGTTGGTTTACCAAGTAAATCTGGCGTTGGTGGCGGAATTACCGTTTCCGTTCCAAACAAAATTGGTATCGGCGTTTTCAGTCCTGCACTTGACGAACATGGGAATTCCGCAGCTGGATATCATATGATTTTGGATTTGGTAAAGCAATACAATTTAAGCTTATTTCAATAATTTCTTATGTTCGATTTTAGATTAAAAGTTTTTGATACGGTTGCTAAACGATTGAATTTCACGAAAGCAGCAAACGAATTAAACATAACACAACCAGCTGTTACAAAACACATTAAAGAAATTGAATTAAATCTTAACATTAAGTTATTTGAACGAAATGGGACGAAAATAAAATTGACCAAAGCTGGTGAAATTCTATTAAAATATACAGAAGAAATTTTTTCTGTTTATCAAAAAATGGAATTTGAAATTGGGCAATTACAAGAAAAACAAAAAGGAATTTTACGTTTAGGTGCAAGTACGACAATTGCGCAATATGTATTACCTCCTATTTTGGCAGAATTTCGAAAAAGATTTCCTGAAATTCAATTGAGTTTGGTGATTCAAAATTCGGAAAGAATTGAAGAATTATTAGGAAATCATAAAATCGATGTCGGTTTAATTGAAGCTCAAATCAAAAATAGAACGTTTCATTATTTTCCGTTTATGAAAGATGAAATTGTGTTAGTTTCTCGTCAAAATCATTCTATTTTTACCAAAAATAATATCAAATTAGATGATTTAAAGAACATTCCGTTGGTTTTTCGGGAACCTGGTTCTGGAACTTTAGAAACCATTGATTTAGCTTTAAAATCGAAAAATATAAAGCTAAATGAACTCAATATCGAAATTCAATTGGGAAGTACAGAAAGTATAAAATCGTATGTGTTACATTCTGATGCTTTAGCGTTTTTATCAATTCAATCTATTTTACAAGAACTTAAAAATCAAACTTTAACTATTATTGACATTAAAAACCTTGTGATAGAACGTAATTTCAATTTTATCATTCCAGAAGGTGATCAATCTAAATTGGTGAATTTGTTTATTAATTTTTGCAATAGTTATAACTTAAAGTAATAATAGATTACTTTTTATCATTTCTTTTTGAATAATAAGTACAAGAAATTTGTACCATAAAATTATTCAAATCATGAAAATTATACATTCAGAAAAAGGCTTATTTCAACAATTCACTACACAAAAAGTTATCTTTTTAATTTGTGCATTTCTATGTTTAATGCCTTTTATAAGCTCTCCTATCGCATTAGTTTTAGGATTTGTTGTTGCGCAAATATTTGGAAATCCATACGAAGTACAATCACGAAAAGTATCAAACACTTTACTGAAAGTTGCTGTGGTAGGTTTAGGATTCGGAATGAATATTTTTTCGGCTATACAAGCAGGAAAAGAAGGAATTGTATTCACCGTTGTAAGTATTTCTACGTTGATGATTTTAGGATTTTTATTTACCAAACTCTTCAAAATTGAAAAAGCTACAGGCTACCTAATTTCCGCTGGAACAGCAATTTGCGGAGGAAGTGCAATCGCTGCAATCGCGCCAATTACAAAAGCAAAACCCAATCAAATTTCGGTTGCTTTAGCAGTAGTTTTCACATTAAACTCAATTGCATTATTGATTTTCCCACCGCTTGGACATTTATTCAACTTATCTCAACACGAATTTGGTTTATGGTGCGCTATCGCAATTCACGACACAAGTTCTGTCGTTGGAGCAGCAAGTAAATACGGAGAAGAAGCTTTACAAATCGCTACAACAGTGAAATTAGCTCGCGCACTTTGGATTATTCCATTATCGTTTTTAACCTTATTGTTTTTCAAAAACAACACATCAAAAATTAATATTCCGTGGTTTATTGGTCTATTTTTAATCGCTATTTGTGTGAATACCTATGTACCTTTTGTCCATCAATTTAGTCCAATTATTATCGATCTATCTAAAGCTGCTCTTACGCTTACATTATTCTTAATCGGCACAAGTTTATCATTCAAAATGATGAAAAATATCGGCTACAAACCGTTATTAATGGCGATTATTTTATGGGTAATTATTGGTGTTGGAAGTTTAATTATGATTATGAATTTAGCTTAAAATCATTCAGATTTCTATATTTGTTGTTATCTTTAGAACAAGAAAATTTACAATGAATCATCGATTATTAAAAAATATTGCTCTCGGAATTGGATTTTCAATTTCGAGTTTTGTTTCTGCGCAAACCTATACTTTAAAATTCAAAACTAATTACGGAAAATTTGATGTAATGTTATATGATTTCACTCCCAAACATCGCGATTTGATTTTGAGTGAGATTAATAAAGGAACTTATACAAATGCACAATTTAACAGAGTTGTGAAAGATTTCGTCATTCAAGGAGGCGAATTAGATGATCCTATTTTGGCGCGAGAAGCCGAACATCCAGAGCAAAAACCGATTCGTTTAGCGCCAGAATTTAATCCGAAAGCTTTTCATAAAATGGGAGCTTTAGGTGCTGGTCGAGATGGAAATAAAGAAAAAGCTTCTTATTACAATCAAATTTATTTTGTTGTAGGAAAAAAAATTACAGCGAAAGAATTAGATGATTTGGAAACTAAAAAAGGAATCAAATTTACAGCAGAACAACGCGCTGAATATTTAAAAAATGGCGGACAGCCTCGTTTAGATCATGATTTTACAGTTTTTGGAGAAATTACAAAAGGTTTAGACAAAGTCATGAAAATTAGTGAATTTGAAACAAAGAACGAATTACCATTAGAACCTGTTATTTTTTCAATCAAAGTGAAAAAGAAAAAAACGCCTACAAAATATAACAAAACAAGTTTTTCTTTGGGCGGTACAGCGATAGGTTTTTAATTATTATTTTTGCAAATCAATTACAAATTATGCAATCATCAATTTTATTAACGACTTTAAACGCAAAATATATTCACCTCAATTTGGCAATTCGTATTTTGTACGATTTAAATCATCATCATGGAAATATTTTTTGGAAAGAATTTACGATTAAATCTGACTTTGATGAAGTTGCAGAAAAATGCGTTAAATACAATATTATCTGTTTTAGTTGCTACATTTGGAATATTACGCAGACGTTAGAAGTTTGTAAACGAATCAAACAAATTTCTCCTGAAACTAAAATTTTGTTGGGTGGACCAGAAGTTAGTTACGAATATGATGATGTGATTGCAAATGATTATATCGACTATATCATTGTAGGTGAAGGAGAAATTCCGTTCGAGGAATTTGCAGCAAATTATCCCGCAATAGAAAATGTACCGAATTTAGTTTACAAAAAAGAGAACAAAGTTGTTTTCAATGCACAAAATATTCAATTTGATATTAATCGATTAAAAGGTCGAAATCCTTATCAATACGATAATCCAGCGGATTTGGAAAAGAAGGTTTGTTACATCGAAACTTCTCGTGGATGTCCTTATAAATGTGAGTTTTGTTTAGCAAGTTTAGACAATAAAATGCGCTATTTGCCGATGGAAACCATTAAAGAAAATTTGTTGTATTTGATGAAGCATGGAAAAACAATTAAGTTTTTGGATCGAACATTTAATATAAAACGTGATTTTACGATCGAATTGTTTCAATTTATTTTGGATCATTATCGTGAAGGAAATGTTTTTCAGTTCGAGATTACAGCAGATATTGTTCATCCTGATATTATAAAATTCATCAACGAAAATGTTCCAAAAAATCTTTTCCGTTTCGAAATCGGAATTCAAACCGTTAATCAACAAAGTAATCGAGAAGTTTCGCGCAAGCAAAATTTTGAAAAAACGTCAAATGTTATCAATCAATTGAAAGATCGTATTGAGATGCATTTAGATTTAATTGTTGGTTTACCTTTGGAATATATTGATGATTTGAAATTTAGTTTCGAAGAAACCTTTAAACTATATCCACCAGAATTGCAATTAGGTTTTCTGAAATTTCTGAAAGGGACTCCAGTTCGTCAAAAATATGAAAACTATGGTTACCATTTTGATCCAATGCCGCCTTATCAAATTATAAAAAGTGATTTTTTAAGTGAAAATGATTTAGAAAATATTACTGCTTTAGAAAATGCTCTGGAGATTTATTGGAACAAACCAAGAACGCCAGAAACGCTGAAATATATTAGTCAAAAGTATTCTATTTTCGATTATTTGATGGGATTAGGACAATATTTTGAGCAGCATCATTTGTTTCACAAACATACCTTGAACGATGTTTTTCAAACGATTTACGATTTTGCGCAAACATTTACAAACGACAAAATTATATTAGAATTAATCGCGATTGATTATTATAGTTTTCATAAATCAAAACCAAAAGATTTATTTGAAATGGAACAAAAAATTGAAGAAGATTTGAGTGAACTTGCTTCTCATCCAAAAAGTAAATTTGTTTCGATTCCAATTTCATTTGATTATCTAATTTGGAAAGATGAAAATCGAATTGAAGAAACTACTGAAAATTGGTTAATAGAATTTGTAGGAACTTCTCACAATATTATTCATTGCGAAGTTTTAGAGAAATAGAAGTATAAAAAAACCTCTCAAATATTTGAGAGGTTTTTTTCTTAAGATTAGAATTGCTTATTGCCATCCACCTCCAACAGCGCGATATAATTCGACCATTGATGATAAAGATGATAATTTCGCATCAACAACATTCAATTCAGCATTCAACCCATTGTCTCTTGCTGTAATTACTTCTAAATAGTTTGCCATACCGTAGTTTAACAATTCTTCAGAATAGGTAATTGCTTGATTGAATAATTGATATTCTTTTTGTTTATATTCAGCTTTCTTCGTTGCTGCATCGTATGTGTATAACGCATCAGAAACCTCTTTACTTGCATTTAAGATTTTGCTTTTATAATTAATCAAAGCATTTTCTTGATTTGCTAAAGCAACTTCTTTTTGCGTACGCAATTTACGTTGTTGTAACAAAGGTTGAGTTAAGCTACCGATCACCGTTGCAAATAAAGATTGCGCACTAAATAATTTATCAATATCAATTCCTTGTACACCACCTGTTGCAGTAATAGAAAGAGAAGGATAAAAACTTGCATTCGCAACGTTAACATTCTCAAAAGCGTTCATCAATCCAAACTCTGCAGCTTTGATATCAGGACGATTTTCTAATAATTGAGCTGGAACACCAACAGATAATTTTTCGTCAATTTTTTGAGAAGCTAAGTTTGTACGATTAATAGATTGAGGATTTGTTCCTAACAAAATACTCATCACATTTTCATTCATCTTAATTCCATTTTCAACGTCAACCAATAATGATTTCACATTGAACAATTGCGCTTCTGTTTGGTTAACTGCAACTTCTGTTACATTCCCAGCTTCTTTCAAAGCTTTCGTTGTTTCTAAACTTTGCTCGCGGTTGATTAAAGTTTTATCTAAAATTCTTTTTTGCTCATCTAAAGCCAATAAGTTGTAATATGCATTTGCAATAGATGCAACAATTTGCGTTTTTACCGCTTTGTGTGCTTCTACAGTTTGCAAATAAGTTGCTGCAGATGCACGTTGATTACTTCTAATTTTACCCCAAATATCTGCTTCCCAACTTAAGTTCCCTGAAACTTCGTATTGACTTTGTGCACGTTTTGACATCAATGCACCAAATTGAGTATTACGAGAGTTTTCTGTAAACGTATATTTCGGACCTACAGATAAAGTTGGTAAATAACCTGCTTTACCTTGTTTAGCATACGCCTCAGCAACTGCAATATTTTGCAGTGCTGAACGTATATCTAAATTATTTTGTAAACCTTGATTAATCAAAGCTTGTAATTGAGTGTCTGTAAAAATTTGTTTCCAAGAAACAGTTGCAACACTTGCACTGTCTTTTGCAATAACATCTGTTCTGAAATTTGCTTCATTTACAACAGCTTCAGGACGATGATAATCTTTTGCTACGAAACAAGACTGAACAGCAAACAATCCAGCTGCGATTAAAGTAATATTAAATATTCTGTACTTTTTCATTTTTAGATTGAATTATTATGTTCAATTTCTTCTTGTGGACGATCAAATTTAACTGGTTTAACTTTTTCTTGTAATGTTTGGAAAACAACAAACAATACTGGAATAACAAATAAACCTAAAATTGTACCTACCAATAAACCAAATGCTGCTCCAGTAGCTACAGAACGGTTACCAGCAGATGATACACCTGTTGCAAATACTAATGGCATTAATCCTAAAATAAAGGCAAAAGATGTCATCAAAATTGGACGTAAACGAGCTTTAGCTCCATCTATAGCTGCCTGAACAATTGACATTCCGTGTACACGTCTTTGTAAAGCGAACTCTACAATCAAAATGGCATTTTTAGCGAGTAACCCAACCAACATGATTAAGGCAATTTGGAAATAGATATTATTTTCTAATCCAGCTAACCATTGAGATAAATACGCCCCCATCATACCACAAGGAACAGATAATAATACTGCGAATGGTAAAACATAAGATTCATATTGTGCAGATAAGATAAAGTACACGAATACGATACATAAAGCAAAAATCATTGCTGTTTGAGAACCTGAATTAATCTCCTCACGAGTAAGACCTGTAAAGTCAGTACTATAAGAAGTAGATAATGTTTGTTCAGAAACTTGATTAATTGCTGTAATCGCATCACCTGTAGAGAATCCTGGTTTTACTGCTCCTGTAATATTAGCTGATGTAAATAAGTTGAAACGGTTAACAGAGTTAGGACCATACACACGTTTTAAAGTCACAAATTGTGAAACTGGTGTCATTGAACCTGCATCCGTTTTCACGAACATTTTATTTAAGCTTGTTTCATTGATACGATCATCTGGTGAAGCTTGAATGTACACACGGTATTGTTTACCAAAACGTGTAAAGTCAGCTGCATATAATCCTCCAATATATCCTTGTAAAGTTGAGAAAATAGAACTTACTGAAACACCAGATTGTTTTGCTCTTTCAATATTAACATCGATTTCGTATTGAGGAAAACCTGTGTTTAAAGATGTTTGAGCATACATAATTTCTGGACGTTGCATTAAAGCACCAATATATTCCTTTGCAACTTTATCAAAATCAGCAATATCTCCACCTGTTTTATCTAATAATTTCAACTCGAAACCAGAAGACATACCAAAACCTGGAATTGATGGTGGTTGGAAGAAAATCATTTGAGCATCAGGAATTTGAGCTGCAGCACCAAATAATTGTCCAATGATTGATTGTACTGATAAAGCATCTGTTGTACGTTCTTCGAATGGCTTCAATTTAATGAACATCATACCATAGTTAGAACCAGCTCCAGAAATAATAGAGTTACCCGAGATAATTGTTGCTTTATCTAATCCAGGAATTTTTTCAATTTTTTTCTGGAATTCTTTTTCAACTTCATATACACGGTCCATAGAAGCACCCGCTGGTAACTCGATATTACCAATAATAAACCCATTATCTTCAGTTGGTACGAAACCTGTTGGCATCATCTTTCCAACACCCCAAATTCCTAAACCACTTACAATAATCAATAAGAATGAAATCCATTTGTGTTTAATTAAAAATTTGAATGAATTACCATATTTATGTGTCATACGATCAAATGAAGCATTGAAAGCATCAAAGAATCGCTGAATAAAGTTACGTTTTTGCTCTCCTTCTTGATGTGGTTTTAAGAATAAAGCACACAATGCTGGAGATAATGTCAAGGCATTTAATGCCGAAATTAAAATGGCAACAATTAAAGTAATACCAAATTGTTTGTAGAATACTCCGGTTGGTCCTGAGATAAATGTTACTGGTACGAACACCGCACACATTACTAATGTAATCGAAACGATTGCTCCAGAAATTTCATCCATCGCATTTTTTGTTGCATCCATAGGAGCTTCGTGATGAGACTCCATTCGAGCATGCACGGCTTCCACCACAACAATGGCATCATCTACCACAATACCAATGGCGAGTACTAAGGCAAATAACGTTAATAAGTTTAACGAGAATCCTGCCAAATTAAGGAAAAAGAATGTACCAATAATAGACACTGGTACCGCAATCAATGGTACTAATGTAGAACGGAAATCTTGTAAGAAAATATATACAACAATAAATACTAAGATAAACGCTTCTATCATTGTGTGAACAACTTTAGAAATAGACGCATCTAAGAATGTATTTGTATCCATTAAAATAGTGTAAGAAACTCCTTCTGGTAATAATTTAGAAGCTTTTTCTAACTCAGCTCTCAAGTTTACAATAATTTCTTGTGCATTAGATCCTGGTGTTTGATAAACAGCAAATACAGCAGAAGGATCCCCATCCATTGCAGAACGTCCTGCATAAGATTGAGCACCAAATTCTACATTTGCTACATCTTTTAATCTTAGAACCTGTCCGTTTGGTAAAGATTTAATAACAATATTACGATATTGATCTTCTGTCTTGTATCGTCCAGAATATGTAATTGTATATTGGAATGACTGTCCAGAGTTTTCTCCTAACGAACCAGCAGCAGCTTCAAGAGATTCTTGAGATAAAGCTGCAGAAACTTCAGAAGGAACTAAACCATAACTTGCCATACGAGAAGGATCTAACCAAATACGCATAGAATAAGTCATCGCACCAAACACAGTTGCATCCCCTACACCGTTTACACGTTTTAAGGCTGGAATAATATTGATGTTCAAATAATTTTGAAGATAAATCTCATCGTATTTGGGGTTTGTTGAACTAAACGAAGCAAACATCAATGCTGATGTCTGTTGTTTTTGTGTCACAACCCCTGAACGAGTTACCTCCGAAGGTAATAATGGTGTAGCACGTGCCACACGGTTTTGTACGTTTACCTGTGCGATATCTCCATCTACACCTGGTTTAAATACAACATCAATAGAAGCAGAACCGTTATTAGAGGCAGTAGAAGAAATATAATCCATTCCTTCAACCCCATTCACCTGTTCCTCTATCGGGATAATTACAGACTCCATTACTGTCTTTGCATTCGCTCCGGGATATGAAGCAGAAATTTTTACAGTAGAGGGTGCAATATCTGGATATTGTGTTACCGGAAGCGATATAAGCCCCAGTATACCCAATATCAATATAAGGATAGAAATTACCGTAGATAATACGGGTCTTTCAATAAACTTTTTTAACATATCTATTTACAATTTAGAATACCGTTTTTGTAGATTCTACGATTTGATCAAAGTTTGCTGGAGTTGGTTTAACAGCTGTTTTATCACGTAGTTTTCCTACACCTTGTGCAACAACTTTATCACCTTTTTTCACTCCGTCTTTTACAACTGCCATATTATTCGCTCTTTCTACTACAGTAATTGGCGTTGCGTAAGCTGTATCTTTTGTTACTTTGTAAACATAAGTCATACCTTGTTGTTCAAACGTTGCAGCCTCTGGCACAACCAATACATCAACATAAGTTTTTGGAACACGAATACGCCCTGAGTTACCATTTGCCAAAAGCTTAGCCTCATTATTGAACGTAACACGGAAATCAATTGTCCCTGTTGTTGGATTAATTTGACCAGTTACAGTTTGTATTTTACCTTTCTCAGGATAAACATCTCCATTAGCTAATACTAATTCAACTGCTGGAATTTTGTTTAATTTATCTTTTAAAGTTGATCCTTCAGATTTAGAAATAAAGTTTAAATACTCTTTCTCATTCATAGAGAAATAAGCATATACTCTACTTGTATTTGAAACTGTAGTAATTGGAGTTTGATCCGTAGGACCAACTAATGTCCCTTGACGAGAATTAATAGAACCAACCACTCCACTAATAGGTGCTCTAACAACAGAATAATCTACATTTGCTTGAGCTCCTTTGTAACTTGCTTGCGCTTGAGTAACACCAGCCTGCGCTTGAGACTTAGCAGCTACAGCTTGATTATAACTCGCTTGCGCTTTTGCTAGATTAGCTTTTGCAGTTTCTAATTGTACATTACTAATAATGTTTTTTTGTACTAAAGGAGTTAATTTGTTCACCTCTACTTGAGCTGCTTGCACTGCCGCCTGCGCTGCACTTACATTAGCCTGAGCCGCTTTTACATTAGCTTGCGCTGCACCAACACCTGATTTCAAAGCATCCGCATTCTGAGTTAAAACATTTGTCTCTAATTTGAACAAAGGTTGACCAGCTTGTACATATTGACCTTCATCAACATAAACTTCTGTAATATATCCTTGTATTTTTGCACGAACATCATTATTTACAATACCTTGAATATTTGCAGGGTATTCATCATAACTCGTTACCACTTTCGTTGGCACATCAACCACCGGATAAGGCGTTGGACCTTGTGCTTGTTGAGCAGCAGCATTGTCTTTCTTTCCACAAGAACTCAAAGCTATTGCCAAAGCACCAACCATTATAACGTTAACGTTTTTCATATTACTTTTACTTATTTTCTAGTTGAATTTTATTTATTTTTTGTATTGTCTCGTCTAATATCACTTTTGTTTGATTAAGATGTTCCAAATAGATATCAACTACCCTATTTTCAACATTTTTAGAAAGCGTAAAATTCTCTAGTTTATGTTCTTTTATTCGATTTGTATAACCTATATCTTGAGAAATCATTTCATATAAAAAATCTAATTTCTCTGTCAAATAATTAAAATTTAATCTAAAATATCTTTTTCTAGAGTTAATTTTATTTATGTATTCGATATGTTTCATCGATAGTAAGTAGTTAATAGAGTTTGATAAGGAACTTTTACTAACATTAAAAATCTCAAGAAGTTCTTCGAAAGTAAATCCCTCCTCATCTGATTCTAAAATCATGTATGCTTGCAACTTAGCCGTCAATGGAGGAAAACCATAAGTTCTCTCCAAAAAAGCACTATAGCTGCAAAAAAGATCCAAATTACATGCTTGATTTTTTATATTCATAATTGTATAATCTACAAAACCATGCAAATATAAAATAGTTAGTTCTGTTTACACAGAACTAACTATACTTTTTTCGATGTTTAACAATTAATTAAATTAATAATTTGTTAATTCACTATTTTTAAGACTAACAAAAATAGACCAAACCAATTAATAATAAGTCAATTATAGTAAATTTAATTATTATTTCACAAAATATTTCATAAGCAAACTTTTGTTTAAAAGAACTATTAAGACTTAAAATTTATAGGAGTTTTTGTTAAAAAAATATTAATTTCATCAACATCGTTTAAATAATCGAATTTTAAATCTTCATGAAATTTTTCAAAAATAGAAAAAATCAATTTCAATCTGCCATGTTGATAATTGTATAATTTTTCTGCATTATCTCCTGTTGTATAAGTTTCAAAAAGATAAGGATAACGACTAAAAGATTCTTGAATGATATATTTTCTCAATTCAAATTCTGACACTTTATCTTTCGTAATTTGAACATGATAGTTCACAATTCCACTCAATGTTTTTAACGTCAACAACAATTGACGATGACTTCTATTTATGTTAATCTGATTAATTAAGTGATGAGACTTTTCAAACTGAAAATCAATCTTTTCATAAATATTTTTTACACGATCTTGCAAATCATTTTCATTCTCTAATAATTGAAAATGCAAATGTTCTACTAAAGTTTCATCTTTATTGATAAGACGCAAAAGAAGTTTATCTTTTTCTTTTGAAGGAAGATCTAAAATAGAATTTTTCAATTCAGGAACGTCTTTCAATTTCATACTTATTTTGTTTGTTGTTAGCTTGCTTAAAATTACAAAAATATTCGAGATAATTCATTTTACACAAAACGATTAAATCATATAAATAATGTATATTCGAATAAATAAATCATAACCTAAATGTCAAAATCACTCAAAATCTACATCATTTCTTCAGTTCTTCTCATTTTATTTTTATTGAGTTTAAACCTTATGGGGTTGAATTTAAAAGGAGAATATACCTATCAAATTCTTGCTTGGACTTGGATTATTTTCACCTTTTATATCATTATTAAATTTTGGGAAATTATCTATATCAAAATTTATGGATTTTTGCTTTTTGCTTTTTGCTTTAGTTGGATTAAGCATTTTACCAATGGCAATTCCGTTTCTATCTATCGTTAGTTTTTTATTCAATATGAATACAATTCAAACCATTAAAGTAAACGATGAATATAAAATAGTAGTTACGAAAAAAGTTATGGCAATGAAACGTGCTTATATCTATAATTCTGAATCTAAATTTCCTATTTTAGAAAAATCAAACAATATCGCGAGACCAGATTATAGTGATATTGTTTCTGAAACATTAAATATTAATTCTGATGATCCAAAGCTATATGAATACGAAAACGAACCTATTCAGCAAGCTAAACTGATTTCTATAAACAAGGATAGTATTGGAATTGAATATCAAATTCTCAACAAAAAGAAAATTATTTATCATAACCTTAACGAAACTTATGGATATTAAACGTATTTCGTGATTTATAATCCGTACTTTTGCACTCCGAAAAAAGGATTATAATTATGAAAAGCGTTGTAGAACACAGAAAATTACTTGGAGTTGATAAAAATGTAACTCTAAAAGAGTTGAAAACAATTTACAGAAACACGATGAAAGATGCGCATCCTGATAAATTTATCAACGACGAAGCAGGCAAAATAGAAGCTGAAGAAAAAAGTAAAGTTGTGATCGAAGCATACCACTTTTTAGTAAGTATTAATCCTGAAACGCACGAAAAAAACAAAGAAGAATATACGATTACAACTGCAAAATCTAACATTCATGATTTTTATATGGATGAACAAATTTTGAAAGTAGAACATTTAGATGGAAATCATTACGAGTATTTTGGCGTTCCTAAAAATACGTACATCAAAATGGTAAATTCTGATTCTCCAAGCCGTTTTGCAAGAAGACATATCTATGGAAAATTTACGCATAGAAAAGCTGGTGAAGCAATGAAAGATTAATTATCGGAACGATATATAACAAAAAAACCACTTCAATCGAAGTGGTTTTTTTATGCTTAATATATTCTATTGATTAGTTTCCTAAAATATAGTTGAAAATCAATGGAGCAACAATAGTCGCATCAGATTCTATCATATATTTTGGTGTATCAACATCTAATTTACCCCATGTAATTTTCTCATTTGGAACTGCTCCAGAATAAGATCCGTAAGATGTTGTAGAATCAGAAATTTGACAGAAATACGCCCAGAAAGGAACATCTGTCCACTCTAAATCTTGGTACATCATTGGAACAACACAAATTGGGAAATCTCCAGAGATACCACCAGCAATTTGGAAGAAACCTACACCTTTACCATCAGAATTAGCACGATACCACTCTGTTAAGTAAATCATGTACTCAATTCCAGATTTTACTGTAGACGCTTTTAAATTTCCTTTGATTACGTTAGACGCAAAAATGTTTCCTGTTGTAGAGTCTTCCCAACCTGGACAAACGATAGGTAAATTTTTCTCAGCAGCAGCAACAATCCAAGAATCTTTCGGATCAATTTCGTAGTATTGCTCTAAAACTCCAGAATTTACAACTTGGTATAAAAATTCGTGTGGTAAATAACGCTCACCTTTTTCTTCTGCTGCATGCCAAACATTCTCTAAATGCTCTTGTAAACGACGAAAAGCCTCCTCTTCTGGAATACAAGTATCTGTAACACGGTTGAAGTGTGTATCTAACAATTCGCGCTCTTGCTCTGGTGTTAAATCACGGTAATTTGGAATTCTTTTATAGTGAGAATGCGCAACTAAATTCATTACGTCTTCTTCTAAATTTGCTCCTGTACAAGAAATGATGTGCACTTTATCTTGGCGAATCATTTCCGCTAATGAAATTCCTAATTCAGCAGTAGACATTGCTCCACCCAAAGAAATTAACATTTTACCACCTTCTAACAAGTGTTGCTCATATCCTTTTGCAGCGTCAACTAAAGCAGCTGCATTAAAGTGTCTATAGTTATGTTCTATAAACTGACTGATTGGTCCTTTACTCATTTTATTTGTTTTATATTTTATTAAAAATTCTAATTATTTATATCCTAATGTATTCAACACATCTTGATGCGTTTGTTCTTCTGAATATACTTTTGCTTCATAATTTTCGTCAATCAAAATATATTTGGGCTGAGGAATTAAACAGTGATTAATTCCACCAAAACCACTAATATTATCTTGGTAAGCTCCTGTATTAAAGAAACCGATATACAATGGTTTTGCTTGATCATATTTCGGAAGATAAATGGCATTTACATGCTGTTCTGAATTGTAATAATCGTCAGAATCACATGTTAAACCTCCTAATAATACACGTTCATACTTATCGTACCAACGGTTAATTGGCAACATTACAAATCGTTTCGAAATTGCCCAAGCATCTGGCAAAGTTGTCATAAAAGAAGAATCGATCATATCCCAATACTCTTTATCATTTTGTTTCTTTTGATAAAGAATTTTGTAGACTACTCCTCCACTTTCTCCTACTGTAAACGAACCAAATTCTGTAAAAATATTTGGAACAGCAATTCCTTCTTCATCACAAATCATTTTAATTTGCAACAAGATTTCTTTCGCCATGTATTCGTAATCATATTCGAAATTCAACGAATTTTTGATTGGGAATCCACCACCAATATTCAAACTATCTAATTCTGGACAAACTTTTTTAAGGTTTACATAAACTCTCAAACATTTTGTCAACTCATTCCAATAATACGAATTGTCTTTAATTCCTGTATTAATAAAGAAATGAAGCATTTTCAATTTAATGCGTTCATTAGGTTTTACCATTGTCTGATAAAAAGGAACAATATCCTTGTAACCAATTCCTAAACGAGAAGTATAAAATTCAAATTTTGGTTCTTCTTCCGATGCAATACGAATTCCGATTTCAAAATCACCTTCAATTGCCTCAGAAAACAAATCAACTTCCTCGTAATTGTCAATTACTGTAATCGTTTTACGATGTCCGCTATTTACCAAACGAGCAATATTTTCTACATATTCCTCACGCTTGAAACCGTTACAAACAACATATTGATCGTCTGTAATCAAACCTTCTCCAATCAAATTTTCGACAATATTAATGTCAAATGCAGAAGATGTCTCAATGTGAATATCGTTTTTTAATGCTTCACCTAAAATGTGACGAAAGTGAGAACTTTTTGTACAATAACAATAATTGTAAGTTCCCTCATAGTTTAACTCTTCACGCGCTTTTTCGAACCAACCTTTCGCTTTCTGAATGTTTTGCGAAATTTTAGGCAAATATGTGAATTTTAATGGTGTTCCATGTTCTTCGACCAAAGCTTTTAGGTCAATTCCATTAAATTTTAAGTACTCTCCATCTAATTCAAATTCATCTTGTGGAAAGTCAAATGATTGCGTGATTAAATCTATGTATTTAGTTTTCATTATGCTTTATAAATGTTACGTGTGTTTAATAATTCTAAAAATTTTGCAAAAAAATTAGGGTATTACAGACGTATCGCATAATATACATTGCGAAGCAATAAGGGGAAAGAATAATTCTTAAATTCGTTTCTATTCATTAAAACTACTGCGTTAAAGCTCTTTCTATTCTCAACGCTTTCGAATAAAAGGTTAAAACTCATCAACTTTTTTTATTAAAAAAATTATAAAAATACTTGTCGCAAATATAAGTTTTTTAATTCTGTTAAAAAGATAAAATAATATTAAAATTTAGCTTTACAGAACTGATGTTTTATGATGTAAAACAAATATTCAACAATTATTCAAAAATTTATTTTTTCTTTAAGGTTTAGCAAGGTTAAATATTGTATTTTTGAAATCGTTTTGAACGTAAATTATGGGTAAAATTATTGCTATTGCTAACCAAAAAGGTGGTGTTGGTAAAACGACAACTTCGTTAAACCTTGCCGCTTCATTAGGTGTTTTAGAGAAAAAAGTTTTATTAATTGACGCAGATCCGCAAGCAAATGCAACATCTGGTTTGGGTTTTGATTTGGATGAAATCGAAGCAGGAACCTATGAAGTATTGGAAAATGAAGTACTTGCAAGCAAAGCTATTTTACAATCAGAATCGCCAAACCTAGACTTGATGCCTGCTCATTTAGATTTAGTTGCTGCCGAGATTGAGATTGTAGATTACGAGAACCGCGAATACATGTTAAAAAACGCGTTGTCAGAAATCAAAGATCAATATGATTATATTATTATAGATTGCGCGCCTTCACTTGGCTTGATTACTTTGAACGCGCTTACAGCTGCTGATTCTGTGATTATTCCTATTCAGTGCGAATATTTTGCGTTAGAAGGTTTAGGTAAATTATTAAATACGATAAAAGGAATTCAACAACATCACAACAAGGAACTGGATATCGAAGGTTTATTGTTAACGATGTATGATTCTCGCTTACGCCTTTCTAATCAGGTTTTAGACGAAGTGAACAATCATTTTCCGCAAATGGTTTTCAAAACAATTATTACTCGAAATGTACGTTTGTCAGAAGCACCAAGTTTTGGCGAAACAATTATTCAGTACGACGCAGCAAGTAAAGGTGCAGAAAATTACTTAAATTTAGCGCGTGAATTTTTAATTAACAACAACGATACAGTTTAAATAAAATGGCAAAGCCAAATAAAAATAATCGCTTGGGACGTGGATTATCTGCTCTATTAAAGGATGAACCAACTGTAAAAACTGCACAAGATGAAGGTGCTAAAAAATTGGTTGGAAATATTTTGGAAATAGATTTAGAAAAAATCACCGCGAATCCTTGGCAACCACGAACGAATTTCGATAAAAAAGCTTTAGAGGAATTGGTTTCGTCTATTCAAACATTAGGCGTTATTCAACCAATTACGATTCGTAAAAAACCAACAGGTGAATATGAATTGATTTCTGGTGAAAGACGTTTTCGCGCTTCGCAATTAGCTGGTAAAAAAACAATTCCGGCTTATGTGCGTTTAGCAAATGACCAAGAAATGCTGGAAATGGCATTAGTCGAAAATATTCAGCGTCAAGATTTAGATGCGATCGAAATTGCACTTTCTTACCAACAATTGATTGATGAAATCAAGTTAACGCAAGAAGAATTAAGTAAACGTGTTGGAAAAGACAGAACGTCTATTACCAATTATTTGCGTTTATTGAAATTAGATCCGATTATCCAAACAGGAATTCGTGACGGAATGATTTCAATGGGACATGGCCGTGCTTTGATGGCTATTGATGATACTGATTTACAATTTGATATTTACGAAAAAATTGTCAAAAACAATTTATCTGTTCGTGATACAGAACGTTTAATCAAATCGATAAAAGAAGGAAAACCTGAGAAAAAAGCAACAAATGAATTGCCTTCTCAGTACAAGGAAGCATTAAGTTCTATTTCAAATTCATTGAATACAAAAGTTGAAATAAAACGTGCAAATAATGGAAAAGGTAAAATCATTTTGAATTTTACTTCTGATGATGAGTTTGAACGATTAAGAAAATTCTTAAATGAAAATTAAAGCATTCTTACTTGGATTAACGATTTCATCGACGTTTGCTTTTGGTCAAGTTAAAACTGACTCTTTAGTAGTTGTCGAAAATAATGTTATTGTAAATGATACGATGAGCGTAACTAAAGAAGTTTTGATGGAAAAAAGTCCAATTAGAGCCTCTTTGTATTCGGCTATCTTACCTGGTGCAGGACAATTGTATAACAAAAAATGGTTAAAAGCACCTATTGCGCTTGGTTTAGTAGGTACAGGAACAGGTTTTACGATTTATTACAATAATTTGTACAAAAAATACCGAAAAGCTTATATTGCGGTAAGAGAAGGAACACCAAACGAATTCACAGGAATTTTATCTGCAGAGCAATTGGCAGTTATTCAAGATGATTACAAACGAAAACGCGATTATAGTGTCGCTTTAACTGCATTAGCTTATTTATTAAATATTGTAGATGCAACAGTAGATGCGCATTTATTCACAGTTCGTAATGACACAGAAATGTCATTCAAACCAACAGTCATTCAAGATGAAATGACATTAGAGCCAGTTTTAGGATTGGCATTTAACTTAAAATTTTAGAAATTACAGATGAAAATTGCATTAATAGGATACGGAAAAATGGGAAAAGCCATTGAAGAAATTTTAATTCAACGCGGACACGAAGTTGTACTTAAAATATCTCGTACTCCACTTGCGGAAGAATTAAATAATGTTGAAGTTGCAATAGAATTTTCGAGACCAGAATTCGCTTACGACAACCTTAAAGTATTACTTGAAAATAAAATCGCAACAATTTGTGGAACAACAGGATGGTTAGATAAACAAGAAGAAATTAATCATTTAGCAATTTCAAATAACACCGCTTTTTTATATGCTTCTAACTTTAGTTTGGGCGTTAATTTATTCTTCGAATTAAATTCTATTTTAGCTCGAATGATGAATAAATATCGTAACGAATACCAAATTAATCTAGAAGAAATTCATCATACACAAAAGCTTGATGCACCTTCTGGAACAGCGATTACAATTGCAGAAGGAATTATTGACAATTCAACATATAATTCTTGGTCGATGGACGAAAAAGCAAAAGACATTATTCCAGTTGAAGCAAAAAGAATCGAAGATGTTCCCGGAACACATATCGTACAATATAACTCTGATGTAGATACTATTGAGATTTCTCATACGGCGCATTCTCGCAAAGGTTTTGCCTTAGGTGCCGTGATTGCTGCGGAATGGATTTGGAATAAACAAGGTGTTTTCACAATGAAAGATGTACTTGAACTGAACTAAATTAAAATACTAAATATCAAAAACTTATGCATGTACTAATTTACTGGTTAATTGGTTTTATTATTGCCAATATAATCTTTGGAGCTGCAACTTGGAAATTATATAAAAATGCTGGAAAGCAAGCAATTCAAGCTTATATTCCTTTTCTAAATATCTGGAAAGGTTTAGAAATTATTCATCGTCCAAAATGGTGGATTATTCTATTTTATTTGCCAATTGTTGGTCCTATTTTTTGGTTAGTATTCTTTGTTGATTTAGGAGATTCTTACGGAAAAATTGAAACAAAAGACAAAGTCATTATGGTTTTGACTTTAGGTTTATACATTTTTGCGGTTAATTATTCTGATAATCCAAAATATTTAGGTCCAGAAAAACGCAAACCAACATTTGTTTCTTCCTTAATTTTTGCCCTTGTTTTAGCAACTTTGGTTCATAACTGGTTTATTCAACCAATGATTGTTCCAACAGGATCGATGGAAAATACAATCAAAATTGGTGATGCTTTATTTGTAGAAAAAGTAAGTCACGGAGCGCGTGTTCCTATGACACCAATCGGAATTCCATTCTCAGAATTTATTTACCGTGATGGTTTTATCGACAAAGCACGCCTACCTTATATGCGTATTCCAGGTTGGAGAGATTTAAAATCGAACGACATTGTTGTCTTCAACTATCCTACAGATTCTATTTACAATGCGATCGATCGTAAAGATGCTTATGTAAAACGTTTAGTTGGTTTACCAGGAGAAACTGTACAGATTCGTAATGGAGTTTTATATGTAAACGATAAAAAATTCATTCCGAAAAAAGATGCACAAGTTCAGCATGCTTATACAGTTGTTGTAAAAACTCCTTTCAGTGATAAATTATTATACGATAATTTTGGAATCATAAGTACAGATTATAATGCTGCAAAACAAAGCGACGGAACATTTATTTATCAATTTGCAGCTTTGACTGATGCTCATGTTACAGCAATGAAATCTAATGCAAATGTAGTTTCTGTTGAACCTATTTTACAACCTGTAGGTGAAAAAACGGAACATATTGTAAATGGAAAAATTGATAGTACAAACACTATTTTTCCAGTAAACAAAAACTGGAATCCTGATCAATACGGACCTTTATACATTCCGAAAAAAGGTGATGTAGTTGATGTTAACAAAGAGACTTTAGCGCAATATATTAACATTATTCGTCGCTATGAAAACAATACATTAAGAGTTGATTCTACAAACGGTAAGTTTGATGTATTTATCAATGATCAAAAAACAGATAAATACGAAATCAAACAAAATTACTATTTTATGGTTGGTGATAACAGAAATCAATCATTAGATGCACGTTTCTTTGGTTATGTTGGAGAAGATCATATTATTGGTCGTCCTATTATGATTTGGGCAAATATGAACGGAATGTTCGAGCCTGCTGCTCCTAAAAAATTTATTTGGAATCGTTTCTTTACATCAATTAATAATGATAATCCTGACAAAACTTCTTACGGAATTTATGTTCTAATTGCCTTAATTGGTTGGATTGGATATGATATTGTAAAAGCTCGTAAAGAGAAAAAGAAGAACAAATATTAATAAAAAGAGCGATTAAAATCCTCTAAATTATAAAATTAACAACACTATAAATGTGCATTATAAGCTACTTGTAATGCACATTTCCATATAAAATAATAGAATGAAAAATACGTTTGCAGCTTTTTATTTTGGACCGATTGATTACTATGCAGAAATGGTAAAAAGCCAAACTTTGGATATCGAAGTTCAAGAAAATTTTCAAAAGCAAACTTACCGTAACCGCATGTATATTTTGGGTGCAAATGGTAAATTAATGTTGAATATTCCAATTTTACACAACGGAACACGTTTGTTCAAAGATTTGCAACCTTCTTATGAATATGATTGGCAAAAAGAACACATCAAATCTTTAAAGTCAGCTTATCAAAGTTCTCCATATTTTGAATATTATGAAGATGAAATTATTCCAATTTTAGAACAAAAAGAGAAATTTCTTTTAGATTTTAATCTAAAAACAATTGATTTCATCAACAAGAAATTAAGCTTAGATTTGGAGATTTCTAAAACTGAAACCTATCAAGATCTGAATCCTGAAAATGATTTCAGAAATCAATTTTCTGCTAAAAAAGCACCTCAGTATAACCTACCAGAATATGCACAAGTTTTTGATGATAAATTTGAGTTTATAGAAGGTTTGAGTATCTTAGATTTACTTTTTAGCGAAGGACCAAGTGCCGCAGTATATTTAAAAAACTTAATAAAATAACAACATGAGAAAATTATTTATTGCTTTAGGATTTGCCTTTACATTAGGGTTTGTTCAAGCACAAACAACAGAAGTACCAAAAGAAAAATGGTATCATGCAGGTGTAGAACAAACAGGTGTTTATGGTGTAAATACTGATCAAGCTTTACAATTCTTAAAAGACAACAAAAGAAAAGCAAATACAATTATTGTAGGAGTTTTGGACAGCGGTGTTGAAAATTTTCACGAAGATTTGAAAGCAAATATGTGGTCAAATCCAAAAGAAATTCCAGGAAACGGAATCGATGATGACAAAAATGGTTACATTGATGACGTACATGGATGGTCTTTTTTAGGAACAGCAAAAGGAATCAATTACAATGATGATACCACTGAATTAACACGTGTTTACAAAGCTTTATCATCTAAATACGCAACTTTCGATCAAAAGAAAAATCATGAAGCTATTGTAAAAAATCCTACTGAATATGCTGAATTTCAAAAAATTGAAAAAGAATATTTAAGCGCTGTAGGAAAAGCAAAATATAACCAACAAGTTGCTCAATCTAAATTGAATGCTGTTGAAGGTGGTGTAAATAAAATGGTTCTTGAATTTGGAGATACTAAATTAACTAAAGATATTTTAAAAAATTACCAACCAACAGATTCTCAAATCTTAGAAGCTTTATGGATTTTTGGTGAATTGAAAGAAGAGCAATGGGTTGGGAAAACGATGAAAGAAGTTTCGAATACCTATTTAGGAGCTGCTCGTCGTGCTGCGAAGGGAGATGCTTTATCTTCTCACTTAAATTTAGATTTGGTTGATCGTAAAGATGTTGACAATCCAAATGATAAAAAAGAGCGTTTTTATGGAAACAGTGATTCTAACGGACCTGAATCTTCTCACGGAACTCACGTTGCTGGAATTATCGGTGCTGTAAGAGGAAATAATATCGGTTCTGAAGGAACGACTGGAGGAAATAATGTAAAAATTATGTCGGTTCGTACAGTTCCAAATGGAGACGAACGCGATAAAGATGTTGCAAATGCAATTTACTACGCAGTTGACAATGGAGCAAAAATCTTGAATATGTCTTTCGGAAAACCTTATTCTCCTGATGCAGATTTAGTTTGGGATGCGTTCAAATATGCTTCTGATAAAGGTGTTTTAATCGTTAAAGCGGCTGGAAATAGCAACGAAGATATTGATGTTCATGTACATTATCCAACTAATTTTAGAAATGGAAATGTTGTTTCTAAATCTGTTCTTACGGTTGGTGCTTCTACTAAAGATCCAAATGCTTTAAAAGCTCGTTTCTCTAACTATGGTAAAAAATCGGTAGATGTTTTTGGACCAGGACAAGAGATTTATGCAACATATCCAGGGGTTGATCAATATCGTTTCTTAAACGGAACTTCTATGGCTTCACCTGCTGTTGCTGGTGTTGCAGCGTTGGTTTGGTCACATTATCCAAAATTAACTGCAGAAGATATTCGTAATATCTTAATGGAAACAGTTAATAAAAATGAGCAATTAAAAGAGATTTCTGTTGCTGGAGGTGTTGTAGATTCTTACAAAGCTGTACAAAAAGCTGAAGAAATTTACAAACAACGTAAATTGAAATAATTTTAAATTTAACACAACATTATAAAAAGGCTTCAAATTTTGGAGCCTTTTTTGCGTTTAAACTCGAGATAATTTTAGATGTAACAATTTCGGTTGTTTCTCGACATATAGATAAATCAATTATGAAAAAATTCTTATTAAGTATATCAGTTGCCATGTTTGTTGGTGTGGCATCGTTCGCACAAGAAACGACAACTGCTCTACCATTGCCTAAAGTTGATCAAAAATATTGGCAACACGAATCTTTAGAAGAAAGTGGTGTTTATGGTGTAAATACTCAAAAAGCTTTACAATTTTTAGAATCAAAAAAACGTAAACCTTCACAGTTAATTGTTGGTGTTTTAGATTCTGGAGTTGAGATTACTCACCCAGATTTAAAAGATAATATTTGGACAAACACCAAAGAAATTGCTGGAAATGGAATTGATGATGACAAGAATGGTTATGTTGATGATATTCATGGTTGGAATTTTATTGGAGGAAAAGATGGTAAAAATGTTGATGGAGATACATTAGAGTTAACACGTCTTTTTGTAAAATACCGCGATTTATTCGAAAAAAGTAAAGATGCAGCTTCTAACAAAACAAAATTCCCAAAAGAATTGGAAGAATATCAAAAAATAAAACCTGAGTTCGAAAATAAATTAGCCGAAGCAAAACAAAATGCAGCGCAATATGTGCAGATGAATGATATTTTCTCAGTTGCATTTCCTGCTTTGATTAAAGAATGGGGCGAAAAAGAGTTGAATGAAAAAAATATGATGTCTTTTAAACCTGTTTCTAAAGAAGCACAACAAGGGATGATTATTTTTGGTATGGTTCCGAAAGAAGCTTGGGAAGGAAAATCAATGAAAGATTTCTTAACAGAAGTTGGAAATGAAATTTCAGAAGGAACAAAATACTACAAAGAACAAGTTGAAATTAACTTGAATACAGAATTAGATCCTCGTCCAATTGTTGGTGATAATTATGCTGATAAATCAGAACGTTTTTACGGAAATAATGATGTAGATGGCCCTGATTCTATGCACGGAACACACGTTTCTGGAATTATTGCAGCAAAATCTGGTAACGGAATTGGAATGGATGGAATCGCTGGAAATGGTTATGTAAAAATCATGTCAGTTCGTACAGTTCCAAATGGAGACGAACGTGATAAAGATGTTGCGAATGCCATTCGTTATGCAGCAGATAATGGAGCAAAAATCTTAAATATGTCTTTTGGAAAAGCTTATTCTCCTGATAAACAAATTGTTTGGGATGCATTTAAATATGCTGAGAAAAAAGGTCTTTTATTGATTAAAGCTGCAGGAAATGAAAACGTAAATATTGATGACGAAATTCACTTCCCTACCGTTTATGACGACAAAGGTGTAGAAGTTTCTAAAAACGTAATTACAGTTGGAGCAAATACAATGGATAATGACAATTTAAGAGCAAGTTTTTCTAATTTTGGTAAAAAGTCTGTAGATGTTTTTGCGCCAGGAAATGAAATATATTCTACTGTTCCTAATAAAGATGGGGAATACAAAAATGAAAGCGGAACTTCTATGGCTTCTCCAGTTGTAGCAGGAGT
Source organism: Empedobacter sp. UBA3475 (assembly GCF_002378465.1). NCBI lineage: Bacteria > Pseudomonadati > Bacteroidota > Flavobacteriia > Flavobacteriales > Weeksellaceae > Empedobacter > Empedobacter sp. UBA3475. The sequence continues at coordinate 199,854 of NZ_DFRA01000009.1, forward strand.
TGCGGCTTTGGTTTGGGCACATTATCCTAAATTAACTGCAACAGATATCAAACAAATATTGTTAGAATCTGTCAACAAAAATCCTGCTTTAACAGATATTTCTGTAACAGGCGGTGTTGTTGATGCGTACAAAGCTGTTCAATTAGCAGAAAAAATGTATGTTGCTAAAAAATTGAAGTAAGGAAATCTTAATATCACCATTTCTTATAGTATTTAAGTAACAAAATAAACTTGGGTTAGATTCTATTTTTTTTAGAGTCTAACCTTTTTTTGTATAAGATATTTCTTGTACAGATTGAATAAAAATTGTCAGTTCGAGTGATTTTTAGGAAAAATTATAAATGAATCATTTATTTAAAATCATAATTTCTCCTCGCCCATTTTTTACTTGGTTCAATCCATTCATCAAGAGCTTTATAAAGAAAACCATGCTTTAAGCCATTATTTAATTCAATTTCTTTGAAATGATTGATTTTATTGGTTGAATTTTCTTTACGTTTTATAGCTGAAACGCCAAATGCATCAGACTTCTCGTAAATGGTTAAAACATTTCCAGAAAATTTTATATCAGGCATTTCTTCTAAATCACTTTCTTGAAACGAACCAATAAATACATAGTTGATTTGAGGATTATTTTTAAAAGTTGATACATATTGCGCAATGTAACCACCTTTCGAAGTTCCTACAACCGTAATATGATTAGGTTTAACACCTGTATTAATCAAACTATCAATTTGCTTAACAACCTTTTTTGCATATTTTATTCCGTCTGTTTTCGGCTTTCTTTTCTCACTAATCACAATAAAACCGTCTTTCTTGAATGAATTCAAAACTTTAGAATACTCAATTTTAGTTTTATAGACTGTATCATAATCTCCATCGTTATGCGTTTCTAAATATTTATTATGGAGAAAAAAGATATAATCTTGATCCTTTACATTTTTTGATATTTTATGTTGCGAACAACTCATTAAACCAATTATGAGAATCAATAAATATTTCATTAATAATTTTTTAAATCAATCAAATATAACCAAAAAACCCTCACTAAAAAGTGAAGGTTTTTTTTATATTCTAAATTTGTAAATCTAAATTCAAACTTACTTACCAGTTCATCAAAACAGAGCCCCATGTAAATCCTGCTCCAAAAGCAGTCATCATTACTAAGTCACCTTTTTTGATTTTACCTTCTTGTTTTGCTTCACTCAATGCAATAGGAATAGATGCTGCCGTAGTATTTCCGTAACGCATAATATTGTTATAAACTTTCTCATCTGGTAATCCCAATTGTTTTTGTACAAATTGAGAAATACGCAAATTCGCCTGATGTGGAATAAATAAATCTAAATCTTCTGGCTTTTTATTCGCAGTCGATAAAGCTTCGATAATTGATTCTGGAAAACGAGTTACCGCATGCTTGAAAACATAGTTCCCATTCATATATGGATAAATCTCTTTTTTAGTTAACGTATTACCTTCTTTCAATAATTCGTCTGACCAACCTGTTTTTGTTCCAGGGAAAGTAACTGCTAATTCTTCGGCAAATTCACCTTCAGAATGTAAATTAGTCGATAAAATTCCACGTCCTTCTTCTTCCGTTGCCGAAACAATTACTGCTCCTGCTCCATCTCCAAAAATTACTGAAACGCCACGACCTTCATCCGACATATCCAATCCGAATGAGTGCACTTCTGCTCCAATCACCAAAATATTTTTGTAAACTCCTGCTTTTATAAAAGCATCAGCCGTTGATAACGCATATACAAAGCCAGAACACTGGTTACGAATATCCATTGCCCCAATTGTACGACAACCTAACTCTTTTTGCACCAATACACCATTTCCAGGAAAATAATAATCGGGAGATAAAGTCGCAAATAATATAAAATCAATATCTTGAGCAGTGATTCCTGCATCTTCTAACGCATTTTTAGCCGCAATAACTCCCAAATCTGTAGACGAAATCTTAGAACCTGGCTCGATATGTCTTCTTTCGACAATCCCTGTACGTTCCTGAATCCATTCGTCATTGGTATCCATCACTTCAGCTAAATCAAAGTTTGTAACAACTCTTTCGGGAACATAATGCCCAACACCTGTAATAATAGAGTGTATCATGTGATTATGGTTTACTTTTCAATTGAAGCAAAGATATTAAATGATAAGCATTCTTTAAAACAAATGCGTCTTTTTGACAATAAATTATTTAGAAAATCTTGTTTTTAATATTCCGTTCATAATGATAGAAAGTACCATTACCCCTGTAGCAATATAAAATATAGGATTCATATGTTCTGAATCTCCAAAAATAAGACTTGCCAAAATGATGCCATAAACTGGTTCTAAATTTACGTTCAACATCAACGTAAAAGCACTAACATGTTTCAGCAAATCAACTGATTCTATTTGTGCAAAAGCTGTAAAAATGACGCCAAGCAAAGTCAACCATCCTAAGTTTGACCAACTTATATTTACAACTTCAGAAATAGCTTCTGGCTGAAAAAGAATCATTACCACCGAAAGTGTGATAACTCCACCAATCATTTCGTATAAAGTAACTTTAGTTGGTTTGATTGACTTTGGTAATCTCGAATTAAGAACTGCAAATAATGCCGATAGAAAACTACACAAAATACCAATGATAATTCCCAATTTATAATCTTCTGGTGATGCATTAAAAATAACAGCTACACAAGTGGAAACGATTATAGCAAGAATTATTTCGAGCAGATTAATTTTTCGTTTAAAAAAAATAGGTTCTAAAATCGCACTAAAAAGCGCGCCCATCGACAACGTACTCAACGCAATTGAGATATTAGAAAGTTTAATCGACAAATAAAATGTAAACCAATGTATTCCTACAATTCCACCGATAGCAAGTAATTTCAACAATTCGTTTTTAGTTACCTTGAAATCCATTTTTCTGAACTTCATATAAATAAAAACAGCAATAGCCCCAATAAGAACACGATACCAAACCATTGACAACGCACTCATTGTAACTAATTTTCCGAAAACTCCTGTAAATCCCCAAAGAAGTACGAGAAACTGCAACCGAAGTTGAACTTTTGAAATCATTCTAAGTCTTTTTCGCAAAAGTAAAGTTTAATTCTATATTGCTAAAACGATTTGATTGATTTAATCTGTAAATAATTTTGTATAAGTTCTAATATTAAATTAACATTAAATAATTATTACTCAAACTTTAATTCTTATTCTTCGTTGTATTTTCGAAACTTCAAAATTAATCGATGGATTTTAGTATTTTTTTACAACCAGATGCATTAGTTGCATTATTTACATTAACAATGTTAGAAATCGTTTTAGGGATTGATAATATTGTTTTTATTTCTATTTTGTCAGGAAAATTGCCTGCACATCAACAAAAGAAAGCACAACAGCTTGGTTTATTTTTAGCCATGTTTACACGTGTTATCCTTTTATTCTCACTAAGTTGGGTCATGAGTCTTACCACTCCTCTATTCAATATTGGCGAATGGATTGGCATTACTTCAACCGAATGGTTAGAAAAATTAGCAATCTCTGGTCGAGATTTGATTTTACTAATCGGAGGATTATTCTTGATTTATAAATCGACTGTAGAAATTCACCACAAAATAGAAGGTGTTGAAGAAACCGGAGGAAAAGTGAAAGTCCATTCTTTTGCAGGAACTATCGTACAAATCTTAATTTTAGATATTGTTTTCTCATTAGATTCTGTAATTACAGCAGTTGGTATGGCAGAACATATTGAGGTTATGATTGCGGCTGTAATTATTGCTGTTGCAGTTATGATGCTTTCAGCAAGTGCGGTTTCTAAATTTGTGAACGATCATCCAACGGTTAAAATGTTGGCTTTATCATTCTTATTATTAATCGGCGTTTCGTTATTAGCAGAAGGGTTTGATCAACACATTTCGAAAGGATACATTTATTTTGCCATGGGCTTCTCTGTTTTAGTCGAATTCTTGAATTTGAAAATGAAGAAAAAACATTCGAATCCAGGAATTGTTCGAAATATGGTTGGTGATGCAGAAGAACAAAACAAAAATATATAATACAAAAAAGAGTTTTTTTCAAAACTCTTTTTTTATTTATTCTCTAAAATAGTTTCGTTTTCAGCTTCAACTTTCTTTTCATATTTTTTTCGGATATATTCTGCAGCCAATGTTACGGCTACTCCACCAATTATTCCATATATTGAACGTTTTCCCAAAAATTTAGCTACCGTTACTCCCGTTGTAGCGGCTGTTGTTAATAAACCTATTTTAGTTCCTTTCTCCGTTTGATTTTTTGTTAATGCATCTAAAATTTTCATAGCTTTTTATGTTTAGTCTTAGAAATACTTACAATTATCAAACCATTTTTATTTAATAAAATTTTCTACCAATTCTTTTGGACGACCTACTATTCCACTTTTTCCATCTGTCACTATTGGACGTTGAATCAATTTTGGATATTCAACCAAAGCATTCAAAATTTCATCATCAGAAAGTTCATTTCCTTTAAAATTTATTTTCCAATCTTCTTCATTTGTCCTTACTATATCAATTGGTTTTAGATTTAGTCTTGTTAAAATAGTTCTCAATTCATCTTTCGTCAAAGGCTCTTTCAAATATTCTCTTATTTCAAAATCTTTTCCAGACTCTTCCAAAACCTTTACTGCATCTCTACTTTTTCCGCAACGCGAATTATGTAATATTGTGTACATAAATACTCTTTTAGAAATTAAATATAGTTCAAAAAAAAGAATCCTTATATAAGGATTCTTTTTTTATTTTCTTTTTACATTAACAGCCATAAGACCTTTTTTTCCTTTTTCAATATCAAAAGTAACTTGATCATTTTCATTTACTTTGTCAATTAATCCAGAAACATGTACAAAAACATCTTCACCTCCGTTTGCGTTAGAGATAAAACCAAACCCTTTTGATTCGTTGAAGAATTTTACTGTTCCTTCTTGCATAGTTGTATATTTAATTAATTTATTTTTTTGATATTTGAATTGCTCTGAATCCTTTTTCAGACATTTCTTTTTTGAACTGTACTTGATCTCCTACTTTAAGTAATTCTTTTGATTCTTTGAAGTGGAAGAAGATTTTATCGTTAGAAGCTGGTACTTTAATAAAACCAAAACCTTTTGAATCGTTGTAGATATCAACCATACCTTCTATAAAAACATCTCTGTTATCAGATTCAAATCTTTTATTATTCAGCAAATCGGCTTCTTTGTCTTGTAAATGAGGTGGTACATCTGTAAAATTACCAAGTACATCAACATAGACAATCATATCTTCTAATGATTTTCCTTTGTTGTTATTCTCTTTTCTATTCTCTCTTTTGTTTAATTTTTCTAATTTTTTTAAAGCTTTCTTTTTGCTATTTTCTTTTTTAGATGTAGAATCTGCCATAAATGTTTGTATAGATTTTTTGTTTTTAATACTGATAAAACCTAAGAAAACATGAATTAATTATCCGACAACATTTATATTATAATGTAGTAAAACTTACAAGTATACGTTTTAGAAAACAGAAGTTAAAATTATATTGACTAGGTCAATTAGTGAATTAAAAAAAGTAAAATAAAGAATACAATTGTAAACTATTAAGACAAAATATCTTCTTAAGTACGTTGCAAAGGTAATAAGTTTTAATGAATTAAATGGTATTAATTTCTAGAGAATTCTATATGATAAAAAGTTCTAATCTAATTGTGATTAGAACTTATCATGATTGATATCGTTAAAATTGGTAAATAAACGTGTTTATATTCATGCCTGCGCCAACAGATGCAAATAATACCACATCGCCTTCATTTATCTGGTGATTTTCTAAATCATTATCCATAATCATTTTCAAAAGAATTGGAATTGTTGCCACACTACTATTGCCAAGTTTATGAATATTCATTGGCATAATATTTTTTGGCACATCTTGATCATATAAACTATAAAAGCGTTTTACGATTGCTTCGTCCATTTTTTCGTTGGCTTGATGAATCACTATTTTACTGATATCGTCAATATTATATGAGCTATCATCAACACATTTTTTCATTGCTAAAGGTACTTTGGATAAAGCAAACTCATAGATTTTTCTACCATACATTTTGATGTATTTGGTATTCGGACATTTTTCTGAATTATACGATTTTCCAAAAAACAGATAATCTTTTTCTTCGTTTGCATAAGAGGCAGATAAATGGGCTTGTATTCCTTTATTGTTTGTAGAAGCTTCTAATATTGCTGCACCAGCGCCATCTGCATATATCATTGTATCTCGGTCGTGTTCATCTACTACTCTCGAAAGAGTTTCAGCACCAATTACCAAACATCTTTTTGCTAATCCAGCTTTTATAAATGCATTGGCTTGTATAACACCTTCTACCCAACCTGGACAACCAAAAATAACATCGTAAGCAACACAATAAGGATTTTGAATTTTCAATAAATTTTTTACTCTTGCAGCAAGACTTGGCACCATATCAGACTGAATCGTATCGTGTTTTACATCTCCAAAATTATGAGCGAATATAATATAATCAATAGTTTCTGCGTCGATATTTGCATTTGTGATGGCTGAAGCAGCTGCCATATAGCCTAAGTCTGATGTTACTTGATCTTTTCTGGCATATCGACGTTCTTCTATTCCTGTTATTTGTTTTAATTTATGCGAAATTGTAGCATTATTTTGATCTAAAATTTCTCCTTGTTCATTAAAAAATTGATGTTCTTCAAAAAAATGATTTGATATTTTTTCAGTTGGAATATATTTTCCTATTCCTATAAAGTGATTTGTCATATATATTTTAGATAACAGAGTTAGAATCTGCTATCGGATACAATCTCGGGATAACTTTAAGAACTATTGCTATAAAGTTACATTTTTAACTTAAACTTTATATTTATACCAAAATTATATCTTATAAAATATTAAATTAATAAATTTCATGATGATAATTTTTCAATGTCTCTTAGATATATATATAAATAATATGAAATAAACATTTATATTTCAGAACTACTATTCATGTAATTCTAAATTATTAGAATATAAGTGTAAATGTAGATATAAACACTTAATATCGTTATTTTTCAATATATTTAATCAAATTAAAAAATTATGAAAAAGCTATTTTTATTCTTCAGCGTTTCTCTCCTATTTTTTGCTTGTACAACCAATCAATCCACACAAAATTCAGTGCCGAATAAAGATGAGAATTCATTAAAATTCGAGCCGAATGAAGATGGCGATTATGATATTGTTGTATTTGATCCTCAATATGATATTTATTTAAAAACAACTGCATTACCCAAAGAATATTATTCAAAAGAATATTACGAACAAAAAAATCGCCAATATGTGATGATTTGGAATCAACGACATATGCAACCAATGACATATAATCCAGATTTGTATGCAGTAAGTATAGATTTAGATCCTTCTGTTGACTATGGTTATGATTTTGAATACAAATTATTTAACTTTTTTCGATTTATTGAACATAAATATCGTGTCAGAATTAGATAATATCGTTTATTTTTGCAAGCTAATTTTAGAAAGATGAACGATTTTTCAATCAAAATATACAATCAAATCATTGAAGCAATTCCAGATTTTACAGGGCTTCACAAAAAAGATACCGAATTATTAGAATTCCATATCGAGAATGAATACAAATCGACTTTTGGTGATCTTTATATTCAGACTTCGGATGATGATAAGATTTGGATCAAATCTTCTTTTCCTTTTACAACTTACGAAGTAGATTCTGTTGAGGAACTTTTGTATATTTTGGAAGGTTTGTTGTTCAACCAATTATTCTGGGTAATTAGTTATGATGATGGTGATTGGGACGATACTTTTTTGATGCTGAAAGACCAAGAAATTAAAACGGAAGACGGTTTTACTTATAAAATTCTTTCTTGGAACGGAAAAGATGATAAAGTGATTAATGCTTAACCTCGTGTTCATAAAATCCCCTATTTTTATACATTTGCAATTATGTTTAACAACGAATTACTAAAAGACATCCAAAAACGTACACAAGATTTGCACGAATATTTGGAAATCGAACAAAAAGAAATCGAAGTTCAAAATGAAGAAGAACACGCTGCTTCACCTGAATTTTGGAACAACCCGAAAGAAGCCGAAGCTTTTATGAAAGTTTTACGTGGTAAAAAGAAATGGATTGATGAATACCAAACGATTGCAAATGCAGTAAATGATGTCGAAGTTTTAGTAGAATTTAACCGCGAAGGCGAGGTAAGTGACGAAGAAGTTATGGAACAATATACTGTTGTTGCTAAGCTTTTAGAAGATATAGAATTCAAGAATATGCTTTCAGAAGAAGGAGATAATCTTGGTGCAATTCTTCAAATTACTGCGGGAGCTGGAGGTACAGAATCTTGTGATTGGGCTTCTATGTTGTTGCGTATGTATTTGATGTGGGCCGAAAAACATGGATATAAAGTAAAAGAATTAAACTATCAAGCGGGTGATGTTACAGGTGTAAAAACGGTAACATTAGAAGTTGATGGCGAATTTGCTTTTGGTTATCTAAAAGGAGAAAATGGTGTGCATCGTTTGGTGCGTATTTCGCCTTTTGATAGTAATGCAAAGCGTCACACAAGTTTCGTTTCGGTTTATGTTTCCCCAATTGTGGATGATACAATCGAGATTGAAATCAATCCTGCTGATATCGAATTACAAACGTCTCGTTCTGGAGGAGCTGGAGGGCAAAATGTAAATAAGGTAGAAACTAAAGTTCAGTTAACGCACAAACCAACTGGGATTGTAGTTGTTTGTCAGGTTGAACGTTCTCAGTTAGCCAATCGCGAACGTGCAATGGAGATGTTAAAATCTGAATTGTATAAGATTGAGTTAGAGAAAAAAATGGCTGCACGTAATGAGATCGAGGCAAATAAGATGAAAATCGAATGGGGTTCTCAAATTCGTAATTATGTGATGCATCCATACAAATTGGTAAAAGACGTCAGAACAGGAACTGAAACAGGTAATGTGGATGCTGTAATGAACGGTGATATAGACGAATTCTTGAAATCGTTCCTAATGTTAATGGGACAAAAAGAAACGTCAAAATAGTTTTATCCTAAATTTCTTTCATGAAAATATTAATCGGAGGCGCTGGAGAAGTTGGTTTTCATTTGGCTAAATTACTTTCTAATGAAATGAATGACATCGTCATCATGGACATGGACAAGGACAAATTGTTGATGATCGAAAACTCATTAGATGTAATGGCTTATCGTGGTGATATCACTTCTTTCAAGGCTTTGCGCGAAGTTGGAATTGATGATACAGATATTTTTATATCAGTCACTCATCTTCAAAACACAAACCTTACTAGTGCTTCGATTGCAAAGGATTTAGGAGCAAAACGCACATTAGCTCGCATTTCGAATCCTGAATTTCTTTACAAAGAAAATCAATTTTGGGTTCAAGGAATGGGAATTGACGCATTAATTAGCCCTGAAAAATTAGCGGCTGATGAGATTTATTCTCTTGTTCAACAATCTGCTTTCAATGCGATGCATCCCTTTGCAAATGGTCAACTTTTTATGGTTGGAACTGTTTTGGATGCAGATTGTAAAATTTTGGACAAGCAGTACAAAGACATGTATTTGACGACAAAAGGTGGTGAAGACAATCTTTTGATGCCAATTGCAATTATCCGTAGCAACGAACGTGGCGAATATCAAACCATTATTCCTGAAGCTGAAACTGAATTTAGAATTGACGACCACGTTTATTTTATTGTCAAAAAAGCTGGAATTTTAGAAGTTTATAAAATCCTTGGAAAGAAACAAGAATATTTCAAAAATGTAATTGTTTTAGGAGGTGGAAGTATTGGTGTCAAAGTTGCCAAACTTTTAAAAGATAACAAGCACAACGTTAAGCTATTAGAAATCAACCGAAACAAAGCTTTTGATTTAGCTGATGATTTGAATAATATTTTGATTATCAATGGTGATGGTCGAGATGGAGAATTGTTATTGGAAGAAGGTATTTCTGATTCGGATGCTTTTATTGCTGTGACGGGAAGTTCGGAAACAAATATTATGTCATGTCTTTTAGCAAAATCAAAAGGTGTTAAAAAAACAATTGCTTTGGTCGAAAATATCGACTATATTCATCTTAGTCAAGAAGTTGGAATTAACGCTTTTATCAATAAAAAACTCTTAACCGCAGATAGTATTTTCCGTTATATTCGACAAGGTTCTGTGATGGATGTAACAGGAATTTCTGATTTAGATGCCGAAGTTTTAGAATTCCGTATTCACGAAAATTCTGAAATCGCATTCAAAAAAGTAAGCGATTTTCCATTTAAAGAAGGTGCTATTATTGCTGGAATTGTTCGTAGAAATGATGGATTTATTCCAACCAAAGATTTCATTATCGAACCAAAAGATCATGTTGTTGTTTTTAGTCAAGCGAATTTAATTCCAAAAGTGACCAAATATTTTAAATAATGAAATCACTTAACATCAAAGTAATCCTGAATCTTTCGGGTGTTTTATTACTATTAAATGCGCTCTTTATGTTTATTGCAACATGTGTCAGCATTTATTTTAATGATCATCTACTCTACCCTTTTTTAGTTTCGGGGAGTTTAGTGGGATTGTCGGGAGCTGCAATGATGTATTTTACGCGTGACAGAAGAAAACACATCAACAAACGCGAAGGTTATATCGTGGTTTGTGTCGGATGGCTTTTCTTGATTCTTTCGGGGTGTTTACCCTATGTTACCTCGTTAATATTTCTACCAAACGATCATATCATCAATGAAAATTTTAGTTTTGTCAACATTATTTACGAAACCGTTTCTGGTTATACAGCGACTGGGACATCAATTTATGATGATGTAGAAAGTCTCCCAAAAAGTATATTATTTTGGCGAAGTACAACCAATTGGATTGGTGGTATGGGGATTATCGTTTTGACGATTGCGATTTTACCGTTTCTTGGAATTGGTGGTCGACAGCTTTTTATGGCAGAAGCGCCTGGAATTTATACGGATAAAATTCACCCTCGAATTACAGAAACAGCAAAAAACCTTTGGTTAGTTTATTTAGGCTTAACTGCTTTTTTTGCGATGTTGCTTTATTTTGGTGGAATGAATTTATTTGATGCTGCAAATCATTCGATGAGTGTGATTGCAACGGCAGGTTTTTCTACTAAGAATGAAGGTTTGATGTATTGGAATAACAATATTTTTATTCAATATGTATTAATCGTGATGATGTTTTTGGGCGGAACAAACTTCGCATTGATTTATTTATTGATTAAAGGACAATTCAAAAAAGTATGGAAAAATGAAGAATTCCGTTGGTGGGTTGGTTTACTTGCTGTCGTTACATTTATCGTTTTTGTTGTATTATTTTTCAATATTTACCCTAGTTATTCCGTCGAAACCTATTCGTGGTTTAATTTCGAACATTCATTCAGAAGTTCATTATTCCACGTTGTATCTATCGCATCTACAACAGCTTTGGCAATGGAAGATTACACAAGTTGGTTAACCGTAACCACACTTATTTTCTTCTCTTTGTTCTTCATCGGAGGTTTGGCAGGTTCTACATCTGGAGGAATTACAGTTATTAGACACGTCATTTTATTAAAAAATAGTTGGATCGAATTTAAGCGTATTTTACACCCAAACGCAATTATTCCTGTTCGTTATAACAATCGTTCGCTTAACCAATCTATTGTTTTCCACGTTATGGCATTCTTTGTCATGTTTATGTTTACATGGATTGTGAGTTCTATTTTGTTTGCGCTTTTGAATTATGGTATAACAATGAGTTTCCAAGATATTTTGGCCTCTTTAACATTAACTGCTTCCACTTTAGGAAACGTAGGTCCGGGAATTGGCGAATTTGGTCCGGGTACTTCAATGAATTCTTTAACGGATAGTGCAAAATTATTATGTTGTTTTTTAATGGTTTTGGGACGATTAGAGCTTTATACAATCTTAATTTTATTTACGCCTGCTTTCTGGAAAAATAATTAATGGGATGCTTCTAAAATTACTTTCTGAATGATTTCTTCGGTTTGATCTGGGAAATCTTTCTCAATAATTTTATTCGAATCCACCCAACGTTGCAATTGTGCTACATTCAAATCATATGAATAATCAACGCCAATCATTTTTAAAGCTTCGCAATTACATAATTGTTCGTATTGACCTTTAATCGGAATCACAAAAAGCTTCTTTTTAAGATAAATACTTTCGGCAGGCAATTCGAAACCAGCACCGCACAAAACTCCTTTACAATTCTCTAAAGTTTTGGTAAAAAGACGTTCATCAATTGGATAAATTTCAACATTGAATTGACGCGTAACTTCTTTCACAAAAGGTGAAAAAACTTTCCATTTTGAATCTTTAATAAACGAAAGATTTTCAATAATCTCAGTTGGATGAAAACTTGGTAAATAAACTAAATAATAATCTTCTTGCTTCGGATTTAAGGCTCTAATTTTATCTCGAATAATTGGCAAAAAAATAGCATCATTATATTCTTCGAAATGAAAACCGTAATGCTTAGAAGTTGGTGCGTAATATTTCAAAATCGTCTCACCTGTTTTATTTTTTACTTTTGGCGTTTCATCAAATAAAAGCGAAGCTTGATGACTCAAACCAACAATATTTATCTTTTTCTTTCGTGCTGCATGTGCTGTAATTGGTTCAAAATCATTAATAATCAAATCATATTTTTCAATTGGAAAATGATTCACTTCATTCCAAAAAGATTTAAAACTATTCTCCTTAAAAATTCGTTTATACGAAACTTTTCCCATCTGATTATAAAATAATGACAATCCATTGTGATGTTTGAATTGATAATTTTCAAGTTGTAATTGCGAATTAGAACCGCTTACAAAAACATCCAAATCTCCATATTCTTCAAGGATTGGTAACATTTTTTGCGCACGAGCCAAATGTCCATTTCCTGTTCCTTGCAAAGCGTATAAAATTTTCATTTATTTTTTATTGAGAATTGAAACAATCAGTTCATCTAACGAATAATTGAACTCGATTTCTTCTAAATTTTGCATCAAAGTATGTTTATGTTCTTCAAAATAAAACACTGACCAATTTCCGTCTACACATTCTAAAGCAGATAAATTCTCAATCCAATCCCCCGAATTCATATAAACACAAATTCCTTTATCCGTTTTTACTTTTCGCAATTGTGGTTGATGAATATGTCCACAAACTACATAATCATATTCATTTTCGATCGCTAATTCGGCAGCAGTTTGTTCAAAATCATTGATATGCTTCACCGCTTTTTTCACTGAATTTTTAATCTTTTGAGATAACGAATAACGTTCTCTTCCAAAAAACTCTAAACATTTATTGATAAAATAATTCAACTGAATTAATTTATCATAACCCCAACCACCTAATTTCGCAATCCATTTCGAATGTTGAATCGATGCATCAAACACATCTCCATGAAAAATCCAAGCGACTTTATCATTTTGTTTCAACATATATTTATCCGTTAAAAGAATATTTCCAAAACGCATTGTGGTAAATTTACGTAACAATTCGTCATGATTTCCTGTTATATAAACGATTGGAATTCCTTGTTCTGAAAGATTTAACAAATAACTAATAATTTGAAGATGCGTTTCTGGGAAATAACTTTTCTTAAAATTCCAAATATCCACAATATCACCATTGAGAATAATTTTTTTTGGATTGATTGACTGTAGATAAGCTAACAGCTCTTGTGCTTTGCAACCAAAAGTTCCTAAATGCACATCCGAAATAACAACAACATCAAGATTACGCTTCATTGATTTTTATTTAAATTTCGAAATCAAATATTACTTAAACGTTTTTTTAATCTTATGAAATCTTTATAAATTTGAGTCTAAATTGTAAAGTTATGAGCGAATTGAAATTCAAAACAAATATAAATTGTGACAGCTGTATCAAATCTGTAAAACCTTTTTTGGACGAAGCTGTAGGTAAAGACAATTGGAAAGTTGATACTTCTGATGAACGAAAAGTACTGACTGTGACAACAACCGAAGATGAAGAAGAAGTTGTAGAAGCTGTGACAGATGCAGGTTTTAAGATTCAGAAATTAGAAGAATAAATAAAAGCGATTCAGTAAACTGAATCGCTTTTTTGTTAGATTAACAATATATTCTTTCTTATTTTTTTACTACTTTTTGAGTAGAAGATTTTCCGTTAGAAGTAGTTTTAACTACATACGTCCCTTTAACTAATGAAGAAACATCTACATTTTGAACACCTTTAACTTCGAAAGATTTTACCAATTGTCCGTTAATATTGTAAACTTCTACAATTGTTTTATCTTTTACATTGAAAGAAGCTGTATTTGTCCATAATGTATTAGAAACTGCTTTAGTTAATGTTAAATTATCTGTACTCAAATTTGTACAAACATTTGCAGCCGTTTGTCCATTTCTAGGAGCAGCAGCAGCTACGTCAAAATCATTCTTATTATCATTTGTATCTTGACATCCTTTTAACTTTCTTTGAGCAGAATCAGTATTAGATAAAGCCGCAGTAGGACCAGATCCTTCATATTCATTAGACGTTCCAAAACCTACAAAATCAACGATATCTTTATCTGTTACATCAGTTATTGGATCAACATTAGATACAAGTGCTACTTTACCGTTCATGGCTCCTAATGCAAGAGCTGTAGCAGGAATTTGGTCTGGAGTTGGCAATGCATCTGTTCCACTATTACCTTTAGCTTGTTGAATTAAATAATATTTACCTGGCTGAATTGTAATATCTGCTAATACTTGTGTATTAGCTGCACTAACATTACCTGTAGCAGAAGCATATTGAAGTGAATGACCTTTTAATGTAACAGCTTAAGAGCCTCTATTAAACAACTCAATAAAATCATGCGTATATTTTGCGCCCGAATTTCCTCCTCCACCATAAACTTGACTAATCACAACTTGTCCAAATGATAAAGAAGATAATGCAGTAATTACTACTAAAGAATAAAATTTTTTCATATTATATCTGTTTTTAAATTATTATTATAAAGATAGTTAAAAAACAAATTCAATATACATAACGCAAAAAATTAACGATTTGGTAAAATAAAAAAGCAGCCAAAAGGCTGCTTCAACTATAAATTTTAAATTTATTTCTTAGATATGAATTGCATGTCCATATGCATCTTCTACCGCTTCCATAATAGCTTCTGCCATTGTAGGGTGCGCGTGAACAGATTTCATAATTTCATGTGCAGTAGTTTCTAATTTACGGGCTACAACTGCTTCTGCAATCATTTCAGTAACTCCATCACCAATCATGTGACATCCTAACCATTCACCATATTTCGCATCAAAAACTACTTTTACAAAACCATCAGCAGCTCCGTTTGCAACAGCTTTACCGTTTGCAGAGAATGGGAATTTTCCTACTTTTACTTCGTATCCAGCTTCTTTAGCTTTTGCTTCTGTTAATCCTACAGATGCAATTTCTGGAGAACAATAAGTACAACCTGGGATGTTTCCGTAGTCGATTGGTTCTACTTTTTCACCAGCAATATGCTCAACACATAAAATACCTTGTGCAGATGCTAAGTGAGCTAAATCTGCTCCTTTTACAACATCACCAATTGCATAATATCCTTTTACAGATGTTTCACAAAAATCATTGATAACTATTTTACCTCTTTCAGTTGCAATACCAACTTCTTCAAGACCAATATTTTCTGTATTTGGAACAACTCCTGCTGCTGATAAAACAACTTCTGCTTCAAGAATTTCTTCTCCTTTTGCAGTTTTAATTGTTGCTTTTACTAAATCTCCAGTTGTATCAACTCCTGTAACTTCTGCATTTGTTAAGATATTGATTCCAGATTTTTTAAGAGATAATTGTAATTGTTTCGAAATATCTTCATCTTCAACATTTACAATGCGTGGTAAAAACTCTACAATTGTCACTTTTGTTCCTAATGTATTGTAGAAGTGAGCAAACTCAACTCCAATCGCTCCAGAACCTACAACAATCATTGATTTTGGTTGCTTTTCCATTGCTAATGCACCACGGTAACCAATTACTTTTTTACCATCTTGTGGTAATGCAGGTAATTCACGAGAGCGTGCACCAGTTGCAATAATTATATTTTCTGAAGATAATTCACTAACAGAACCATCTGCTGCAGTAACTTTTACTTTTTTTCCTGGTAAAACTTTTGCTTCACCTTGAATTACTTCAATTTTGTTCTTCTTCATTAAGAATTGAACACCTTTACTCATACGATCCGCCACTCCTCTACTACGAGAAACAACATTTCCAAATTCGAATGAAATATCTGAAGGTAAGTTAATTCCAAAATCTTCTGCATGATTTAAGTATTTGAATACTTGAGCAGATTTTAATAAAGCTTTTGTAGGAATACATCCCCAGTTAAGGCAGATTCCACCTAATTCAGCTTTTTCTACGATTGCTACTTTTTTACCTAATTGTGCTGCTCTAATTGCTGCAACGTATCCTCCAGGACCACTTCCAATAACTATAATGTCGTAACTCATTTTTTCCATAATTTGAATGCTAATTTAATAATTATAACCCGAAAAAAAAGGAATTCCTTAAAATAGATTAAAATTTCTTACTTTTGCACTGTGAAAATATTCTTTGAAAATTACGCTGACGACTTACAGGTCGAAACTGAATTACCTTTAGAAGGTAGTTTATCACAAGCTATTGAGATTTTTCATAACCTACCTGATTATGACGGAAGTTATATTGGTTTGATGAATCAAGATGGGAATACTGTTCAGATTTCGA
The DNA here is from genome assembly GCF_002378465.1 of Empedobacter sp. UBA3475. Lineage (NCBI taxonomy): Bacteria > Pseudomonadati > Bacteroidota > Flavobacteriia > Flavobacteriales > Weeksellaceae > Empedobacter > Empedobacter sp. UBA3475. The sequence goes on from NZ_DFRA01000009.1 coordinate 216,679, forward strand.
AATATGATCGATTTTTATTTTTAGTAGAAATCCCTGTTTACCAAGAACAAGCTTCATATTCAGTATTATTTACTTATTTTCAAGTAATGCAATTATTAGAAGATTTATACAAAGGATTTGATCCTTATAACATAAAAGGATTGAAATTTGAACAGTATTTAACAAAAAAAGCAACGAAATAATCGTTGCTTTTTTATTTTTATATTATTTAGATTTTACTGCCAAATATATTTCTCACCTAAACTTAACGTTGATTTCATCACATATTTTCCTTCCTCATTTTTTTCAGTTAATACTAAAATAGGATAATATTCACCTGCGGGAACCAATTTTGTGATATTTGTAGTAAAATTTAGCTTTTCAATTTTAGTAAAAGCAGAAATTGGTGAAACATCTAGATTTAGAAGTTCAAATCCATCTATTTCTTTAATTCCTGTTATATTTTGATTTGAAAAATATACCATTAATTTTAAGTCATTTGTAGGTTTATAATCTAAATTCTGTATAGAATTATCAACTCCACCAATTGTAACCATCAACGAATTGAAATCAATTTCTAATTTCCAACCTCCAACTAATTTTAGTTTTTTATTTACATTCGCTATGTTCAAAGAACTTTCTACAGGTGTATATATATCAGATAAAGTAGCGTCTATATTCTTTGTAGAAGCTAAAGTATTAGCATCTGTAACCTGAGGTAATTCTACATTCTTTACAACTTTATCAATTAAAATATTATTAGATTCTAAAGAAATTTTACTACTCAAAACTTTATAATTCAAAATAGAACCTGATTCTTTTTCTTTCAATAACAAAACTGGTGTATAATCTCCTTGTGCTAATGTTTCAAGATCTGAAGCTTTAAAAGTAATAGTAACGTTATTGAAGCTTGTTCCATTTCCTTCTAACTGCCCTAATTGTGCGTTTGTATTGATTTTATTCGGTAAATTATATAAATCTACAGATGTTTTTGATGGAGCAAAATATAAATCAAGAAATAAAGTCTGACTTGTTTTGTTTAAATAATTTGTCAATTTTCCTCCAGATATTTTATAGTTAGATGTATTTCCATCATTCGAAATTTTCCATACTCCTTCAAAAGAATAGTCTTTATTTATCGTAGTCGGTAAATTAATAATGTTTATACCATCTTGTTGAGCTGTAACAAAACTACTCATTATAATAGTTGCAGTAAAAAATAATTTAGTAAAAATATTCATAGGTTATATTTTAAGCTTTCCTACAAAAGGAAGAATTTAATTTACAAAAAGTGTTTAAAATTGGATTTTTTAATATTTATATACAAACTATTAATTTTTGATTAATTAATTTTACGTCGAATTATAGAATTATGACTAAAATATCACCAAAAGATACAGACCAGTTTGACAATTTTGTTCACAAAGAAACAACAACATTTGAAGATTTAACTGTTTTCGATCGCAACAATTTGGCACCAATATCTATTGATAATCAATTTGGTTTAATAGATAAAGAAGGAAATGTAATTATTCCGTTTCAATATCAAAAACTTGTGCTCACAACTGTTAATGCCTATAGCGCGCAAAAGGAGAATAAGTGGGGAATTATCACAAAATCTAACCAGATTTTGATTCCGTTCGAATATGATTTAACAAGTGATTTTATTGAAAATATTTGTGCTGTAAAAAAAGATGGAAAATGGGGTTTTATTGATTTATTAAATCAAGTTGTGATCCCGTTCGAATATGATGGTTGTACAGATTTTAGAGCTGGTTTAGCTGGAGTTGAAAAAGATGGAAAATGGGGAATGATTGATAAAAATAATCAGTTGATTATAGATTATCAATACGAATATTTAACGCCAGTCGATCAAAATTTTGCCACTTTTGGAGAAGCTACTTCACTAAAAATTGAGCGTCCAGATATATTAGCTTATTTTCCATATTTCTTATCAAAAGAGAATTATTTGATGCATTTTGGTTTAATTTCAACCAAAAACGAACAAATTTTAGGTCCAATTTCTGAATTACCAATTTTAGAAAGTTTCGAGAATCAAGCTGTTATTCGTCAAAATTATCAATTAGGTTACTTAAAAAATGGAAAAGATTTTGTGAAATTTGAACAATTTACAATCGATCCGTACGAAGAAAAAATCTTAACACAATTAGGAGTAATGAAATAAAAAAAGAGCTTTAAGAAAAGCTCTTTTTTTATTATCTATTGTTTTGGTTTATACTGCATATATTCATGATTTTCGCTCATCAACATTTTTTCCCCAACCACTTCAAAACCTTTTCTTTCGTACAATTTCTTTGCATTTGGGTTTGTAAAATCGACCAATAAACCTAATGTTTTGCCTTGCTTATTTCCTATTTCATCAATCAAATAATCCAATATTTTAGAACCTATTCCTTTCCCTCTAAAATCTTCAGAAACTGCAATTGTGTCAATATATATTTCACCTGCTTGTGTTTCATCTTGCGGATGAATAATTTGGTTATAATCATTTTTCAATAATTCTAAAACAGGTTTTCGAAGTTCTTCTAATTTTCCTCCGTCATAAAAAGTTGTTGTTCCAGCAAATTGATTATCATATTCTACAACAACTGTATTTTGATAACTATATTGATTTTCTTCTTGTTCAATTAATTTTTTCAAGAATAAAACTCCTTCTTCATAATCTGTTTTTCCGATAAAATCATAAACGATTTTATCCATCGCTAACATCATCAATCTTGCAATTGATAACGCATCTGTCTTTGTTGCTTCTCTAAAATTTAACATAAAAAAATAGCCTTGAGATTTCTCAAGGCTAAGTTAGCAATAATTATTTTGAAATTATTTCGCTTTTAATTTATCTAACGTATTGTTATATCCTTCTTTTGCTTTTTCTCCAGCTTCTTTCGCTTCTGCTTTCACATCTTTTGCAGCTGCATTGATATCAGCTTTTGCATCTTTTGCAACAGTTTTAATATCTTCTTTTGCTTGATTAGCTTTTGCATCTACTTTATCTACAGTATTATTCACTCCATCTTTTACATCTTGCGCAGCATTATTTACAGCAGCTTTTGCATCAATCCACGCTTTATTAGCATCGTCATAAGCTTTTTGTGCAGCTTCTGTTGCAGCTTTATCACCTTTCGCTTTTGCTTCATCTAAAGCTTTTTTTGCTTCGTCTACTTTCGCTTTTGCATCAGTTTCTGATAATGTAGTTGTTGTAGTTGTCGTTTCTTTGATAACAGTCGTAGAATCATTCGCTAATGAATCTACAGTTACATTAGTTTCAGTTGTTTTTGAAGTTTCTTGTTTACAAGAAGTAGCAAATGATAATGAAGCAACTGCCACTAATACAAATAATTTTTTCATAGTTGTTTTTTTTTATTGTTTTAATAATAGAATCAGTTCTAACAATTTTAATACCAAATTGCGAACGATTATTGAATTAAAATTAAATCTTTTCAGAAAATAAAACAAGATTCTTATAGATAATTATTGATTAGAAGCACTTAGCATACGATCATTTCCAGAAATATCTTTATGAATGATTACATTTTGATAAAATTTTTGAAATAATTGTTTTGTCTCTTTTCCTAAATATTGATTGATTTCACAATAAATTTTACCATTCTCTTTCAAATGATTTTTAGCAAAATCTATTACTCGTTCATAAAAAATTAAAGCATCATCATTTTCAACAAAAAGCGCCAAATGAGGTTCAAAATTCAAAACATTTTGATGCATTTCTTTTTTTTCAAGATTTCGGATATAAGGTGGATTTGAAATAATTACATCAAATTTATGGTTTAATTGAATGTCTTCCAGTAAATTATTGTGATAAAAATTTATATTAACTTTTAAATTTTCAGCATTTGATTGTGCTATTTTCAATGCATTTTCAGAAATATCTAATGCTGAAACATTTGCATTTGGAAATAATTTTGCCAACGAAATAGGAATACATCCTGTTCCTGTTCCTAAATCAATCATAGAAATATCTTGATTTTGAGCATAATCATTTCTAATTAATTCAACCAATTCTTCCGTTTCTGGACGAGGAATTAATGTATGTTCATTCACAAAAAAGAAATCGTTATAGAAAAAAGCTTTTCCAGTAATATGTTGTATAGGTTGACCTTTTTTTAATTGTTCTAAATCTGATAAAATTTCAGTCGTTAATTCAATTTCATCTCGGCTAGATAAATCAAGATTCAACTTATCTTCTACATAAATCATGAAAATATGAGAAGCTTCTTCTTTATCATATAGTAATTGCAATTTATCTAAAAACAATTGTTTTAGCTCAACTAAAGTCATTTTGTTAAATTTTTGTAAAGTTAGATTTTATTAATTGAAAGTGCACGATTCTTGATTTCTAAAAAGTAACCAAAAAAGAAATCACAATGAAAATGAATAAATTATTATGTGCTGTTACGATGTTATTTATTAGTCACCTTTCTTTTGCGCAGATAGAAATTGATGGAAATAATAAAAAACTAACGTTAGATTGTAAGGGACAAAAAGTAGAAGTTGGCGGAAGTGGACATGTGATCAATTTGAAAGGAGATTGTACCAAAGTTGAAATCATGGGAACAAATAATACAATATCTGTTAATGGATTAACTTCTGCTGAATTAGCTGGCGAAGGAAATACATTATATTATCGTAAAGCATTATCTAAAAATGGTAAATTACCTCAAATAATTGAGGGAAATAATAATACAATTATCAAAAAGCAGTAAAAATCTTTTCATTTATTATGTCTTTAATAGTTAGAATCTCTTTCTTAATTGTATTATTAAAGAAAGGGATTCTTTATTTCTTAACATTTCCTTATTTTTTTTTCAAATTGGTTCCTAGCTGATTATAAATAAAATGTATTAATTAACTTGTCTAAACAACAAAATATCAATTAACACAAATTATTTATGAAAAAAAATTACTTCCTACTAAGTATGATTTTACTTGGTATAGATTCTTTTGCGCAGGAATACAAAATGCCCGTTTCTAGTGTTACTTCTAAACAAGAGGCACAAAGTGGTAATGAAGCTACTTTTAGCGCAGATGGTATATTAACGACAATGTACCATTCTAAATGGAATCAAAATGGAATCCCAGATCAATTAGATTTTAGTTTCAACAGTCAAGTTAAATCTATAAAATCCCTTGCCTATTTTCCAAGGCAAACAGGTACTAATGGAATTTGGACAAATGTTGAAATTTTATATTCAACTAAAGGTGATCCAACAAATTTCAAAACAGCGACTACGAGTGCTATAACATGGGCTGGAGATTCTACATCTAAAAAATTTGATTTTGATAAAGAAATTATCAATCCAGCAGTCATTAGAATAAAAGTGAATGCTGCTCTAGGAAATTTCTCGAGTGCTGCGGAAGTTGAGTTTTACTCGTCTGATCAAATTACTCCAATAGCTTCGGAGTGTGTAATACAAACAAATGAGTTCTCAAACTATAAGGATATGAAAGTTTCTCCATTAGTTACAGGTTCGTCAGCATCAAGTTTTCAAACAGGGGAAAACATAGAGCAATCATTTGATGGAGATTACAATACGCTTTATCATTCTAACTACAATTCTACTGAAAAAACTTTCCCTATTTCATTAATTTATGCTTTTGATGGAAACACACCATTAGATTATATGATCTATTATCCAAGAAATGATGGTGGAGTAAATGGTTTATTAGGAAAAGTAAAAGTTAGTTACAATACTATAGCTGACCCTACTTATATTGAAATTTCTACACAAGATTTTACGCAAACAAATGATGTAAGAAATATATCTTTTCCATCACAAATAAAACCTTCTTCTATCAAATTAGAAATTTTAGATGGCAAAGGAAATTTTGCAAGTGTTGCCAAGATGGAATTTTATCAAAAAAATTCAAACAAGTTTGATCAGAAAAAGTATTCAACAATTTTTAAAGATGATTTATTCTCAGAATTAAATTCAGGCGTAAATCAACAAACAATTGATGGAATTACTACATCTCCTTTTGTTAAATCTTTAGCACAATGTTTATTAGATAATAAATACAAAAAAATAGATCGTGTTAACGAACATAAAGCATATAAAACAATAGCTTCTATCAATAAAGAATACAAAATTGGAAATTACAATGCTTACGAAAATCCAACAGGAATAGTTTTTTCGGAAAAAACAACTAGCGTTATGTTTGTAAGTGGTATTCCTTCTGGTGAAAGTGTATATTTACGTGTTAGAGATTCTGCTAACGAAGCAAATGTAACTGATATCTCCTACCCTTTATCAAATGGAATAAATGCTATTGAAATGAAAAATAATGGATTAGGATATATTTCTTATTATTCTGATTCTAATAATCTACCAAATATAAAATTAAATGTGTAATCTTCCCTAAAAAACGGAACGTTTAAAAATATAGTTTATTAACCCGTAGTGCATTT
>NZ_DFRA01000011.1:0-15964 GCF_002378465.1 Empedobacter sp. UBA3475
AAACCCTACGGGCTAAAACCTTTTTAACGTTGCACTCAAACATTTTCTTAACGTGAGAGTTTTAATGCCGGTTTTTCATCCTTTTTCAATACTCAAATTCACTTTTAACAATGAATTCCAAAACTGTCATTGCTGAAAAGTCGAGCGTCAATTCGGCGTAGTGAGCGTTAAAAATGATTTACTGTTCGCATTTTATATGCGAATGATTTAAAGCATTTAGCGAATAGCCGTTATTGACCGACTTGTAAGCACAGACTTGACTTTTTTGGTTCGTTTTTGTGTCAAGACAAAAATGAACATATAATTATTAATCAACTTGTAACAATTTATACCTAAGCTCCACTGGAGCTTCTCCTTTTAATTTCAAATTCTTAATCTCAAATGTTTTTTTTATCAAGATTCCCCGAAGGGCATATGAATTCATTTAAAAACAATAATAACCCATGAATAAAAAAATGAATAATCTTAATCATGCCCCTCAACTTTTTAACACTCGTCTCCAAATCATATGACATTTTCTTCATCTTTTTTCAATATTCAAATTCATTGTCATATAAATTTTCAAATCCCGCACCTCGAATTTCGAATTTCGCGTCTCGAATCTAAATTCTCAAATCTAATTTCTCAAATCTAACATCTACTTTGTACTTAATACATAATACTTTCTACATTTTACACTATACATCACAACTACTACATTTTACAATTCTAAAATCTCAATACTAATAGCTAACATCTACTGTGTACATCTTACAATTCTAAATGAATCTAATAACCTTCTGTGCATTTCTTTATCCGAAACACATATTTTTAGAGAGAGCATTTAACTTGATTTGTAGAGGAATAAAACCAAGTAAATTGTATGAAGTTCGATGCGGATGTGATGGAAGAAAACGACCAAAAACAAGAAAGGCATGGAACTCTTCTTAAAGCTTTTGAGGTACTGGTATACCGAGCAACAATAAGAGAGCCCACGCCTAGGTCGTGAGCAAATTTACTTATTTTCTCGTTGCTACAAAAATTACCAGTTTTCAAAAGCGAGATAAAAGTATTTTTACTTTATTTTTTTAACTATCTGTAAACAAATATAATAATAATATTTTAATTGCGCACTATCGACCGCATTTTTTTTATTTACTACTATTAATTTGCTATCATGGATAGTTCTAATAGACGTATATGTAAATTCATATATAATAACTGGATAACAAAATCTGAATCACAAAGAAAGTTTGCTGACGAACATAATATTGAAGAAAGCGTTGTCAGAAAAATTAAAAAAGCTTCTCAAGATGATAATTATATTGAATATAATATGCCAATATCAACACTTGAAAGAATTTGTGAGGCACGAGAAATTAAATTATATGAATTTTTCAAATTAGTTAACATATAAAAGGCTCCTATTGGAGCCTTATCTATTTTATTATATTATTTCTTTACAGCATCACCTTGTCCACTACCAGTAACAGTAGCTAAAATATATTTAAAATAATTACCAATAGACATTGTTTGATACATTTCTGCATCTAATTTTGCTAATTTTTCAGGAGTTGACATATCAACATTCTTTATTTGCCCTAAACCGGTAATCCCTGGTAAATAATTATACACACCTCTTTTCTCTCGTTCTTCAATCAATTCTGTTTGATTAAATAAACATGGTCTTGCTCCAACTAAACTCATATCCCCTACCAACACATTAATTAGTTGTGGTAATTCGTCTAATTTTGATTTACGTAAGAATGCTCCAAATTTTGTAACTTGTGCTTGAGATGTTAAATGTGACGCAACCGATTTTGTATTGACATCCATTGTTCTAAATTTAATCAGTTTAAATGGTTTTTTACCTTTCCCAACTCTTTCTTGCATAAAAATAGGTGAACCCGTATCGAATAAACCGATAACGTATAATATAATTCCTATTGGCCATAAAAATAATATGCCGAAAAAAGAGAATAATATGTCGAATAATCGTGTCATAGTTTAGTTCTGCTTAAAGCTTTTTATTGTTTTAATAATTCCTTCTTCTGCTGACAAAGGTAAATGTTTAATATTTAAGGCTGTTTTTATCTTTTGATTTGAAACAACGTAACTCTCCGTTAACTTCTTTAATCGTTCTGAATTTAGTGGAAAGTTAATAACATCTCCACACTTTGCTACCGTCTCAATTAATCCCTTAGGTATGGATAAAAATTTTGCCTTACGATCTAATGCTTTGTTGATGGCTACAATTAACTGATTTGTTGATAAGGATTGATCGTCCGCAAAATTATATACTCCAGAAATAACTTCTTTATTTAATAACATTTCATGTATTAAATATGATAAATTATCAATACTTAGAAACGAACGGTTATTCTCGAAAGCCGACAACGGCCATGGAATTCCTTTTTCCACTACTTTATATAATAAGTTTAAGTTTCCTTTATTTCCTGGTCCATGTATCATACATGGACGAATAATAAAAAGTCTTTTACCTTCTGGTAATTGGTGTGCTAATAAATATTGTTCAGCTTCAAATTTAGATTTACCATAAGGTGTTTTAGGATCTGAAATATGGTTTTCATCTAAAACTCCTTCAATTGTATCAGCCGTTGCTTTAACAGAACTAAAAAAGAAAAAATCTTTAATCTCTGACTTTAAAAATTCCTGAAATAGTTCAATGGTTAAATCCCTATTAATTTTAAAATATTCTGATTCATTCGAAACATTTTCTAAATCGTGAGCTTTACCTGCAAGATGAATAATAGCATCAGCATTTTTATCTAATTTTGATAACCAATTTCCTCGTAAAGAAAGTGATTCAGTAGAATGATGGTTATTTTTTAAATATAAAGAGAGATTTTGCCCTACAAATCCTGAGGCTCCTGTGATGATTATTTTCACTTGAATTGATTTAAAGTTTTTTTATTAACTTTTCTTCTTTCTATATCAAAAAACCATCCCCATTTATTGAAATAATGAATAGCTGATTTTACAAAAATTTTAAATAATTTTTTACTTTTATTTGCCCCAGATTCATACCCATGATATACTGAAACTTTAGGGTAATAAATCGTTTTGTATTTTTGATTCATTCTTCTTGACAAGTCCCAATCTTCAAAATACATAAAAAATTCATCATCATACATTCCTACTTCTTTTACAGCTAAAAGATTAAGTAGTGTAAAACAACCTGATAATACAGGAGCTTCATATACTAAACTTTTATCAACATTCCTCAATTCATACTTATTTATAAAAGGCTCATAAATAAAATTAGGTTTTTTCAATTTTCTGAGAATTACACTAAAAGGAGAAGGTAGTATTTTGGGTAAATTCTGCACTGTGTCATCTAAGTTAAGCACTTGGGGCATCATCATTCCAATTTTATCATCTAACTCCATGTACTCAACCATTTTTGAAACCACATCTTCTTTAAAATAAACATCAGGATTTACAATAAAATGGTATGAAATGTTATTTTTTATTGATAAATCTATTGCTATATTATGAGAAGCTCCAAAACCAGGATTCAATGGATTGTGTATATAAATCACATCAAATTTATCTTCAAAATAATCTCTTAATGTATTTGTTGGAGAATTATCAATAATGTAAATTTGAATTTTCATTTTAACTTTTCGAAAAGATTCAAATAGTAAACCTAAATCTTTATGTGAAGTATTATATAATACAATGGAAAGACTAATCATAAAATAGTTATTAATTTAAATTTAACAACGAACCCACTCATTTTTATCAAAATCAAATTTTTTAATAACTTTTGCTGGCGAACCCACCGCAATAGAGTACGGTGGAATATCTTTACTTACTACACTCATTGCTCCAATAATAGAACCTTCTCCGATTGTAACTCCTTGAAGTACACAAACAAACTCCCCTAACCAAACATTTTTTTTAATTAATATTGGGGCTGTATATATTTTTCTACTATTAGGAGTAGTTAATGGTGAATCATGAACTTCACCTTTATAACTTCCATGATTGTGATCCGATATATAGACTTTACTTGCAATTAACACATCATTCTCTATAACAACAGACTCAACAGCAGCAATATGTACATCATCATTTATTTCAACATTTTCACCTATTTTTATTAGAATCTCATTAGAATCATTAAAATCAAAAGCATCTAAACGACAGTTAAAACCTGTTGTAAAACCTTTGTTTATTTCTATAAACTTTTTTCCTCTTACTCTGAAAGGAAAACGTATCATTCTAGCTTCTTTAAAAAGAAAAAAAGTTCTTATTTTACTATAGACTAGAAATACAACTTGTAAAAATGAATATCTTTTTAGTAAGTTCATTTATCGTAATTTAACAATAATAATTATTTTTATATATTTAAGCAATGAAAAACATACAATGAATAGGTATGTAAATGTATTAATCCATCCTTGATTATCAACTAACTTTAAATTTTTCATTTTCCCTTTTTCCATTTCTTTTAGTTTAGCACTTAAACCACTTTCACCAAAACCTGACTTGCCATCACCAAATACTATAAGATTTTTATTAAGAAAATAACAATTAAATTGTTTAGCAATTCTCATAAAATAATTCACCTCTTTAGCATAACGTTGATTTTAATCCGTTTTTAAAACAAGATGATAATCTGCAAAAAATTCAATTGCTATATTATTTGCTGCTCCAAAATCTGGATTCGAGGGATTATGAATATACTCCACATGAATATCATTAAAAATATTTCTGAGCCCATCTGTGGTAAATTATCTATTAACTAAAGCTTATAAATATTTTCTGAATTTAAAAAACTATTTATGGATTCTAATAATATATCTCTGTTATTATTGTATAATACCATTGCTGCTGTAAGCATAATTTTAAGAATTTCCATTTAATAATATTTTAAACAACTCTTTCCAGGATTTCGAATGTGGCTGATTATATACAATATCTTCAGTTATATCATAAGCAACATTTTCTTTTGAAATAAAAGTTTTCATAATTAATGCTAGTTGAATATAATCATCTACCTTGAATTTAACACTAGCATCGTATTTACCTATTGTTTCCTTGGCATATGGCAGATCGGCAACAATTATTGGCTTTTTAAAGAGCTTAAATTCAGTGATAGGCAATCCCCACGTTTCCAACTTCGATGGAAAAATCAATACATCGCAATTATTGTATAAATCAAAAATCTTTTCTTTTGACTGTAATCCAATAAATTTAATATTTTTTTGATTTTGATATTTTTTAAGCAACTCGTTAGAATATTTGTTTTCTAGCCCACTTATTGTCAAGATAACTTCGAAATTTAGATCATAGTTACTATTCAAATATTTAACAGCATTGCATATTACTTCAAAATTCTTAAAAGGTCTTGGAAAAGACGAATATATAAATTTAAAACGATCGCTTTGATCAGTTACATCGAAATTTTTATCCAGAAAATCCTTATTGATGTACTCCGGTAGAGCAACAATCACTTTTTCATTTTTAAGATTATAAGATTTCACAAACTCTTTTTTCAACCAATTTTGCTGTACAATAACATAATTATTTTTTTTGATATTAATTTTATATAAATATTTATAAAACAGCCCGAAAAAAAAATACTTAGGCATACTAAATAGTTGCTCAATACTAACATCATTAAATGGTGAAGGATTATGACAGTAAACAGCTTTTATGACAGCATTTACATTTGGGGAAATATCGTGTAGTGACAACCATAAATACGGTTTAATTTGTCTAGAAAATTTTCTAAAATATATGTACTCATAGTATAACCTATAAAAGTAATATTTTTTACTTTTGGGAAATTCAATAAATTTAATTGTCTTGTATTTATCTTCAAACAAAGATTTATTATTTACTAAAATGAAAATATTATATCTTGTTGATAATTTAACCAGATATTCAATACAATCTATTAAAATAGTTAACGCTCCTCCCTCTACTAGATTAACTGCTGAGATTACAATCGTTTTTTTATTATTATTATTAATACTATACATAATTTTTACTTTTTGATTCAATTTTAGATATAATAATTGGTAATAAGCTGAATATAAATGTGTCTAAGATGTAGGAATTATCCCAATGAGATATATAAAAACTTAATCTCTTTATAAATGATGAACTTTGATAAACTGATGTATTCGATGAATTTATTAAATATGGAATTTCTATTCGGTCATCAAACAAATAAAAAATTTTAAAATCAGTTTTTTCCAATTCTGTGACTAGGTATTCTAATAAAACTTTCTCTCCTTCATTATTAATATAAATTGCATCAATTAATATCATTAATTATGATTTTATAGTTTGTAAATTATAATATAACTTCATATACTCTTTAGATACATAACTACTTTGGTACTTTTTTACATTCTCTCTACCTTTACTAGTCAATTCTCTTCTCTCGAAATCTGTTAAATTAAGAGCTTTGATTACTGCTTTTCGAATACTGATTTTAGAAAAAGGGTCTACTAAAAAAGCACTATTCCCCGATATCTCATTCATAGGGGAAATATTAGATGTTATTACTATTGTATTTGAGGCCTGTGCTTCTAAAATAGGCAAACCAAAACCTTCATAAATTGAAGGGAAGAGAAGTATATTAGATTCTCTATAATATTGAAATAAATTTTCTTCTGAAACATTTGTTTTGTTATTAAATTTAATTCTGTAATTTTCAAGAATTTCCCTTACTTCTTCTGTAAGTTCTCCAATAATTAATACCTCAACATCCAATCCTTCTAAAGCTTTCAAAGATCGCATTAAATTTTTGTTTGTTCTTGTACCTACTATTAAAATGCTATTATGCTTACTATAGTCTATTGACAGATCACCGCCTATCTCTATTGTTAGGCAATTCGGTATAACAACAATTTTATGTGCTACAGAGGGCATAATGCCTATTATCTCATTTTTTGTTTTTTCAGAAATAGCAACAATATAGCTAGCTTTTTTAAAAGGTAAGTAAATCCAAAACAATTTAAATATGAAAGACCTAAATCGTGTTAAATCACGATATAAACCTAAATCGTGAACAGTGATAATTATTTTTTTTGTTTTTAAAGCTATCGCGGCAAAATGAATTTGCCCCGTAATATGAACTACATCAGTTTTTTTTATCTTATTTCTAAAAAAGAAAATACTCCTAAAAAGATTAAAAATACCAGAGCCAAATGGATTTTCTATTTTTAAAACCTCAATTTTATTTATTTTAATTTTTTGTATCAAATAACCAAATAACTTCTCAATACTTATTTCGTTTTTATTATATTTTCTATACAGATATATTATTTTCATTTTCATTAATACATTTTACGATAATAGTTAATATTATACCATATTCCCTTATATGGGTCAAATAATTCGGGATAAACCGAAATAGATTGATAAAGTGATACTATAGACAAAATTAATAAAAAAAGTAGATACAAAAGTTTGGTATCATGTTTCTTTAGTATAATAAAAACACTTGTCAAAAGAATCCCCTCTAATATGTTAAAATACAAACTTCCCCTATTTACTAATATTATTAATGAATTTGAAAACATTAAATATATTATAGAACTAACTAAATAACCGTTTAGAAAAAAATTATAATAATAATATTTTTTTTCTATTTTTTTTCTTAAAACTAAAAATAAAGATAGGTAAATTACCCTTCTAATTACACCTAATAAACTCAACTTATCATCAACAACTTCAGAGGAATATATCTTTGTTTTGTTTAAAGTTGCTTCACCTAATCCACCGCCAATTAAAATAAATAATTTCCCAGGTAAATCAGTAAATCCAATAATTAATGCAATAACAAGTATTATAATTAGATAAATTGTTTTGATACGTCTATTAAGAAAATAAAAAGAACTTGTTAAAAATGCTGTGGTATGAAATTGCATTGCACCAATAATCACAAAAATAAATGCTTTTCTTTTTTGAATTGCCCAAGTTAAAAAATAAAAAACTAAAGCCATAGCGAGCAATTGTCTATTTGATCCCATAACTCCTAAAGTAGAACAAAAAATGAAAAGAAATGTTGTAACAGGATATTTGGTTAATTTCTTTAAACCATAAATAATAAAATAATAAAATAATAAAGCATGTATTAATAAAAAGATTGAATAATCAGGATAAATATTATAACAAAGCCAATTTAAAAACAAATACCCAGGTTCTACTATTCCACTAATGGTGACTATATTCTTTAAGGAAAATGATTGTTTAAACATTTCTAAGTAAGGTAACCAATCTGTACCAGTTTCCCACCTTAGGCCAATAATGACCACCGAAATTACATAAATTAAAAATAAAAATGTGCTCTTGTTCTTTTTATAAATCAAACTACTGTCCTGATATATTTCAATAGAAGATATTATGAATAAAACTAATATAAAATAAAAATAAATTTCCATAACCTATATCATATTCAACAGATCTTTCATTCTTACGTCATATGAATGAAATTTTTGAAAGTGATTCATCTGTTTTTTTGCTAGCTCAAACCTAAGGTCTTGACGTGGCAAATAATATTTAATTAATTCAATAGCCTCGTCTATTGAATTATATGTAAACTCCTTCACATCAATTACGGAATATTCCTGTAAAGTTGGCTTAAAATCACATATTTGAAAACCGCCTATACCATATATCTCAAAAAATTTAACATTTGCAGATTCTATTTCAGCATAATGAAAATTGTTAAAAACGATTCTAGACCCATATATTATTTCTGCTTTTCTAGAACCTGTAATAAACTCATTCTTAAATTGCTTTGAAATTTGAGGTGTAGCAAATCTTTTATCTTGTGTACCATATAAACTCACATTAATATCGGCATTTAAGAGATTACTTATCATTTTAGCACGATATGGATACATAGTTCCAAAAGTTACAACATCTAAATCCAAATCATCTTCTAGTTTCTTTCTACTTCCTTCAAATGGTTTATGTATTCTAGAATTTAAAGCTTCTGGAAAATAGAATGTATTTAAACCCATTTTACTTTTCATAAAATTAACAATAAAGGGGTCTTTAGTAAAATAAGCATCGTACGGGGAAGCAAATATTTGTTGATTTTCAAAAGTAGTTAAAGCATCAGGATTTATATGAATTATTTTAGCATTAACTAATGCCAATTTCATTTTTTTTATACAAGATGGATGTATAAAACGATAAGTACAAATTACTAAATCAGGACTCTCATCTATAATTCGCTTAGCTATTTGATCAAAGACATATTCATCGTATTTTTTAAAAATTTTTTGAGCCCAATAGTTGTATCGATAAGGTAAACTAATTACGTCTTTAATATCTATATGGAAAACATTGTAACCTAAATGAGTTAATGAGTCATTAATATGAAACTCTAAACTGTCATAATCTTTACTTCCTAATAACGCTATTTTCATAAAGTTTAATAATATTATTTTTTAAAAAATCTAAATTTTCATTCAAAGTATATCTTTTATTAAAAAAACGAATAGGGCTACTTAGAATTTCAAAAATTACATACCAATAAAAGTTAACAGTATCATTTTTTCGAAAATAAAGAGTTTGACTATTTTGATAGATTTTTCTTTTCCAATTATTAGCTACGCTACTAGCTCCTTCAAGATGAATAATTTTAGTTGAATTAGTAACAATATTTAATTTATTCAAGCTAGAAATTCTCTTTTGTAAATCTGTTTCTTCAAAATATAAAAAATAATCTTCATCAAATCCGTTTACCTGTACAAAAAGTTCCTTTTTTAGAAACATATCAGCTCCTGAAACCATATCTACTCTTGTTAAATATGAAAAATCAATTTTTTTATATGTTTGAAAATTTGTTCTAAAATATAAATTAATATAATCTAAAACATAATTCCTAACAGAAGGAAACATTCCTGCTGTATTACCCTGAATAAGCTGTTGATTACAAAGTGTAGCACCTAACACACCAATATTATATTCTAATTCATGTTTTTCATGAAAATTTTTTAATTTCAGAATTGAATTTTCAATCAATAGCGTATCTGAATTTAATAGAAATAAATACTTGCCATTAGAATTTTTAACACCTATATTGTTAGCCCCACCAAAACCTAAATTCTTATCAGAGTAAATGTATTTTATATCATCTCTAGTAGAGAAACACTCCATAGAACCATCTACAGATGCATTATCAACAAGAATAATTTCATAATTGATTTCTTTTGTATAAGTAATTATACTTTCAATACATGCTTTAGTTAATTCTAAAGTATTATAAGTTACGATGATAATTGAAACATCTAAATTCATACATTATTATTAGTATAAAACAAAACATCTATAGCTTTATTTATCATTTTTATTTCATTCTCAAAAATTTCTTTTTCATTTCTTATTAGTTCCACGTAATGTTTCATGTTTTTACTTTCAACCTCAAAATTATTCATTAATTCCTTAATTCTATTAACTATAGAATCAATGTCTTTAACTTCCATTTTATTATCTCGATGAACATTTACATCCTCTAAATATCTAGCACTTCCTCTTTTCCCAATAAGAATTATACATCCCTGTAAAGCAGCTTCACGAGGCATTCGGTCTTTACCTGGATGATTACCAAAATCAATATATAACTTGGCTTTAGAAAACAAATCAGCAACCTGAACTGCACTCAACGCTTTTAAAGGTACAAATTGAAATTGTGGAAGTTTTTTTATTATACGCTTAGTTATTTCGAATCCCTTTGCAGGATTATAAAGTATAATATTTTCCCTAGTACTTATTCTATTTATTTCATTTTTTATAAAGGTTGTATTGATATAATCACTTAAAGGTAATTGATTATATATACCTAAATCAAATAATTTATGATGAACATATTGTGATTGATAACAATGAATTACTCGGTTCTTTATTTTTTGTATATCCTTAAAAGTAAAAACATTATCAAATTTGAAATAGTAAATTCTCAACAGTAATTGTTTGATAGTTAACTGACCAGAAGTATAAAATTTTAAATAATCAATTAATGTCGAATTATTAAAATAATTATCAAAAGACATCCACCAAAATAAATAATTTACTTCTTTGAATTTCTTAGCTAAATACAAAGAAGTTTCAGGTACAATAACTATATTTTCAGCGACATCATCAATGTTATTAGCTAACTTTATATTGTATAATTGAAAACGCTCAGGTATTTCACTGTTAACAAATTCAGAATCTGAATTATAATATACGATAAATGCCTGAATTTGAGTATTAGTATTAATATAATCAACAAATTGATGCATTAATTCAGTTCCTCCTGTTGCGACATTTGCAGGACACAAACCATAATACCTCTTATCTATCATTCTTCACAATATTTAAAGATTCAGCAATAACTTGATGCATATCCATATAACGATACGTTGCCAAACGACCTACAAAAGAAATATTCTTTAATGCATTTGCATCATTTTCGTATTTTTCAAAAATTTCCAAATCTACTTTTAACCGTTTTGGGTAATATGGAACGTCATGTTCTCCTGTTTCTTTACTGAATTCTTTAAAATAGACTGTATTCTCATGTTCTTCCCACGGTGTAAAGTGCTTATGTTCATGAACCCTTGTATAAGAAACATCAGGATCTGCATAATTAATAACAGGATTTCCTTGATAATCCCCTTCAGCTAAATGTTTTTCGAAAGTTACCGTTCTATAGCTTAATCGTCCATACTTATAATCAAAAAACGCATCTATAGGGCCAGTGTAAAAAACATGATCATATTCAGTTAGGTCCCAAGACGAATCAAATTTAGTATTTAAACGAAGTTTAATATTTTTGGCTGCTAATAATTTCTCAAAAATAGCAGTATACCCATCCTTTGGTATGCCTTGAAACGGATTTGCATAATAATTATCATTATAATTAAACCTTACAGGGAGTCTTTTCAGAATACTAGCGGGTAACTCTGTTGGTTCACATCCCCATTGTTTTTTTGTATAACCATAAAAGAATGCCTTGTACAAGTCTTTACCAATAAATTTCATTGCTTGCTCCTCAAAGTTCTGAGGCTCTGTAATACTTTTATCCGCAATAGATTCTATAAACACTTTAGCTTCTTCTGGATTAAATGTTTTTCCAAAAAATTGATTAATTGTGTGTAAATTAATTGGCAATGAAAATACTTGACCGTTATAAATAGATTTTACTCTATTCACAAATGGCATCATTTCACAAAATTGTTGAATATAATCCCAAACTTCTTTATTATCTGTATTAAAAATATGAGGACCATATTTATGTATCATCACATTGGTATCTTTGTCACGTTCTGTATAGCAGTTTCCTCCTATATGATCTCTTTCATCAATAACTACAATTTTATTATTTGGATCTTTGCTTAATTGTTCTGCTATAACAGCTCCTGAAAATCCAGAACCAATTATCAAATATTTTTTCATATTTTTTTATTTATATTTATAAAATGACTCATTATCTCTTTTGGTTTAAAATATTTAAAATCTATAATTTTCAAACCTTCTTTTCTTAAATATATGTACATTAAAAAAGTTACTAAACTTTCAATTATGATTATATTCCATGCTGTTCCTAAATATCCAAAATTTTTACTCATATAAAAATTGAAAACCAACCCAATAACACTAACTATAAAAGTAACTTTAAAAAACAATTTATCCATACCTAAATTTAACATTATTTGGATCCCAAAAATATTTGACAAACCAATGATAAATGGTAGAAAAGAAATTATTTTTAAAGGTAAAATAGCATTATCAAACTGATTACCGTAGAATAATTTAATAATCATAGGTGCAAAAAAATACAATAATAAAGATGAAAATAATGTTAAATATGCAACTATTGGTAGTACTTTCTGTACCGCTAAAAGTCCTTTTTCTTTAGATCCTGTAAAAGCTTTACCTATAAACGGAAACAGTGCTGTGGATAAAGGAACCGCTATGACAGAATTCACAATATTTAAAAAATTATGACTAGTAGTATAGTAACCGACATCAACTGTATTTACAAAGAAACCCAAAACAACAACATTTGTTGTTGTGTATAAACTTATTACTACTGTAGAAAAAAAAATCATCTTTTCTTCTATAATTAATTTGATACTTTCTGCCAAAGAAAAAAATCTTAATTTAATTTCAAACCTATATAATGCAAAACAAAATAAAAGAATGTTAATTATTAATATAAAAAAAGAGTTCAACACAGCTAAAATAATGTAATCATCTGGCTTTTTAATTAACAAAAAAACTAATATAGTATTTAATATACCTCTAATAAAATTACTTTTTGCAAAGACAGTTAAATCTTGAAATCCTTGAAAAATAAATTGAGGGGAAAAAACAGCAGCAAAACAACTGGCAAATAAAATAATAGTAACTTCAGTGTACTTTTTTATAGGTTCAAAAAAAAGTAAAAAACCTATAAATAAAATTACTGAAACTAAAAACAACAAAAATCTAGCTGTTAATACATTAGAAACAATTCTATTTATACCCTTTTGATCTGTACTTTCAATTCTTGCTAATTTTCTAGTTCCGGTTAAATCAAAACCATAAGTGACAAGTAATATAAAATAACTTACAAATGCTGTTGAATAATTGATATATCCGTAACCTTCAGGACCAATAATCCTAGATATATAGGGTACCGTCAATAACGGAAAAATATAATTAACTCCTTGAACAATACTTAATGAAGCAAAGTTTTTAATAAGTTTAAACGAGTTCACTCTTCTTTTGTTGTAAATTTTCATAAATCTTCTTTACATCCTGAGCCTTATCTTTTTTAAGTACTAATATAGCATCATTAGTAATAACCAAAATACATTTTTTTAATCCTAAAAATTCTGTATGTAAATTAGAGCCGATTACCATGTTTCCATGTTTATCAATAGGGTGCCCTTTTGTTACTAAATACTCATATACGGACTCAAAGGAGCCCATATCAGACCATTTGAATTTACCTATTACCGCCTGTAATTTTTCTGTTTTTTCCATTACAGCATAATCTACAGAAATAGATGGGATTAATAAACTCTCTTCTAAAGGCAATCTGTTTTCAACAGATAATTCAAATGCCTTTAATGCACTTTCATAAACTTCCGGTTCGTGTATTTTTAATTCGTTCAAGAATGTCTTTGCTTGAAAACAAAACATTCCTGAATTCCAATAAAAATCACCTGATTTTAGAAATTCTTGAGCCGTATCTAAGTTAGGTTTTTCTCTAAAACCTAAAACGTCACCATTTTTAATTTGAATATATCCATAACCCGTTTCTGGTTTTGTAGGTTGTAATCCAAAAGTTACAATACTTCCTTTTTTTGCAAGTTCAATTGCTTCCTGAATTGCTGAATTATATATATCAAGATCTTCAATTAAATGATCAGAAGGTGAAACCAATAAAACATCTTCACATTGAGCCTTGAAAGCTGCAAAAGCAATAGCTGCTGCAGTATTTCTTGGAGTAGCCTCTATTACTTCATGAAATTTCTCAATTCCTAAGTCTTTTAATGCTTTTCTTGATAAATGGTAATTATCAACGTTACCTACTACAATAAGCTCGTCGCAAATATCTTTGTTTCGAATTATTGTTTGTTGAAATAAAGATTTACCTTTAAATAAGTCAATATATTGCTTTGGTTTTTCTTTTCGAGACAATGGCCAAAGTCGACTACCAACACCTCCTGTTAAAATTACGTTAATGATTCTCATGCGCGATTGTAGTCGTCTTCAATTCTTACAATATCATCTTCTCCAAAATAAGTTCCATATTGCACTTCTACAAATACAACAGGTTCATTTGTTTTATTCTCAATACGATGATGAGCTCCTTGTGGAATTTGAGCAACTTCTCCTGCTTTATAGTCTTTTATATCATCATTAATTGTAATTGTACCAATACCCGAAACTATTGTCCAAACTTCACCTCTTTTAAAATGATATTGTAAAGACAATCTCCCGCCCGGATTTACTTGAATTCTTTTTACTTTATGCGTATCGCTATCTTCTAATACCCAATATTCTCCCCATGGTCTAATATCATGTTCCATTTTATAGTAATAGTTTATTTGTTGATCTTCATTAAATACTCCCCATATCCACTTTTACGTAATGGTTCCGCTATTTTTTGTAATTGCTCTTTGTTGATGTAGCCCATACGATAAGCAACTTCTTCTATGGCACCAATTTTCATTCCTTGACGTTCTTCGATGACTTGAACAAATTGTCCTGCTTGCATTAACGAATTAATTGTACCTGTATCTAACCAAGCAGTTCCTCTATTAAAAACACCAACTTTTAATTTACCTCTCTTCAGATATTCAGCATTGATGTCGGTAATTTCTAATTCTCCACGAGAAGATGGTTGTATATTTTTGGCGATTTCTACCACATCGTTATCATAAAAATACAGACCTGGAACGGCATAATTGGATTTTGGTTCGGTTGGTTTTTCTTCGATTGAAACGACTTCATTCTTCTCATTAAATTCTACCACTCCATATCTTTCAGGATCGCTCACTTGATACGCAAAAACTACTCCTCCATCTGGATCTGCAGAATCTTGCAACAATTTAGACATTCCCGATGCATAGAAAATATTATCGCCTAAAATTAAGGCTACTTTATCATTCCCAATAAATTCTTCTCCTAATATAAAAGCTTGTGCCAATCCATCTGGACTTGGTTGTTCTTTATATGAAAATTTACATCCTATTTGAGAACCATCACCTAATAATTTCTCAAAATGAGGTAAATCATGAGGAGTAGAAATAATCAATATTTCATTAATTCCAGCCAACATCAACGTTGACAATGGGTAATATATCATTGGTTTATCATAAACCGGCATCAATTGCTTGCTCACCGCTAATGTTAAAGGGTGTAATCGCGTTCCTGAGCCT
This sequence comes from Empedobacter sp. UBA3475, assembly GCF_002378465.1. NCBI lineage: Bacteria > Pseudomonadati > Bacteroidota > Flavobacteriia > Flavobacteriales > Weeksellaceae > Empedobacter > Empedobacter sp. UBA3475. The sequence goes on from NZ_DFRA01000011.1 coordinate 15,894, forward strand.
CCGGCTAATATTATTCCTTTCATGTTTTTTTTTGTTGTTAAAACGGTTAGATGGTTAGATGGTTATATGGT